>NZ_JANURX010000013.1:35002-42408 GCF_030250085.1 Campylobacter felis | reverse complement strand
TTAAAGTGCTATTAAAAGTTCCAGCATTGCTGATTGTTCCTACTTCGCCTTTTAAATCAAGCGTTCCGCCCATCGTAGAATTTGCATTATTTGAAATGCCTCCTAGTTTGGAGTTTTGTTCTAGGGTAATGTTACTTGTGAAATTTGCGCCGTTTTGATTAACGATAGAGCCACTTACATTACTTGTTCCTGTGATGTTGATATTGCCCGTGCTAGCGTTAGTGCCTGAATTGACGATATTGCCATTTACCGTGCCATTACTCACGCTAATGCTTCCCATAGTGCGGTTATTAGTGATACCTCCATTAATAGTCCCGCTATTGATAGTTAAGGTTTGTATAGTTTTGCTATTAGTGATACCTCCATTAATAGTCCCGCTATTGATAGTTAAGGTTTGTATAGTGCCGTTATTATTTCTAATGCCTTGTTCGATCTTACCTCCTTGTTTGACATTAATAGTATTTATTTTTCCTCCTTGATTATTAATACCGCCATACGCAGACCAGCCTGCAAGGGTGCCATTGATGTTTAAAGTATCGATAGTTACACTAGGATTACGGATATACATAGACATCATGCGTCCTCCTTGTTTGAGATCTATAGTTCCTATCTTAGTACCTCTTTTGAGATGAAACCCTGCAGTTTGTCCGCTAATATCCACTTGATTTATAGTTGCGTTTTGTGTATCAAGCCAAGATTCTATAGAAGCTTTTTCTTGTATATCAAGTTTTTTAATGGTTGTGAAATATAGTCCTAGAGAAGTACCACGATAAGGGTTTGTTGTGATCACATTTATGGAGGAATTTACTATTAGTGTTTTGTTGTGATGTGTATTATTTATAATACTATTACTGTTAGTAATGGTAATAGTTTGGGCATTTAAATCTACTGTAAGTAAGCCTGTGAAAATTAAAGAACTACAAGAAAATAAAGTAAAGCCTTTTAAAGCTGGAGTTACCCCCCCCCCCCCCCCCGCAAGAATAAAATGTTTTTTCATAACTAAATCCTTTCTAAATAAGATGAAAATAATCGTAATTATAAAGAAAAAATAATGAAAAGTAAAGAGAAATTTGAAAAATCGTTTTTTTTTTTTTTGTAAAATATGGAAAAATGGGCTTTTAATTAATTTTATCTCTCTTTATATTTCACTCCTTAATAAAATAATCTCCGTCAAAGCTAATGAGAGAGTAAGCCCTTTCAGTGCCTATACTTTTAACAAGTTCTTCTATGCTTAAAAAGCTCAAAGTGTCCGCACCGCAATACTCCCTCACCTCTTCGCTGCTTTTATTAGCACTAATTAATTCTTCAAAAGTCGGTGTGTCTATGCCGTAAAGGTCTGGGAATTTAATCTCAGGGCAAGCTATGGCAAGGTGAATTTTCTTTGCTCCTGCGGCGCGTAAAAGGGAGATGATTTTCTTTGAGGTCGTTCCACGCACTATACTATCATCAATAACGACTATCTCTTTGCCCTCTAAAACAGGGCGCATAGGGTTGAGTTTTAATTTGACTTTAAGATTACGCAATTCTTGGGTGGGCTCTATAAAGGTGCGTCCTACATAGTGATTTCTCACAATAGCCATTTCAAGCGGAAGTTTTAAAAATTGTGCAAAGCCTATGGCAGCACTCACTCCACTATCTGGCACAGGGACTACAAAATCGGCTTTGTGAGTGAATTTTTTCGCTAAATTCTCGCCCATTTTCTTACGCACTTCATACACGCTTTTTCCCTCGATAATGCTATCAGGTCTTGCAAAATAAATATATTCAAAAGCACAAATTCTAGGCTCTTCTTTGAAAAGCTGCAAGCTTTCAAATTCCTCTTTGCCCTGCGTGAAAACAAGCATTTCTCCGGGTTTAACATCGCGGATAAATTCAGCCTCTATCAAATCAAAAGCACAAGTTTCACTCGCCACGATGTAGCCTCCGTCCTTTAAACGCCCTAAGGAAAGCGGACGCACACCAAAGCGATCTCGCATCACATAAAGCCTATTTCTATCAGCCAAAACAAAGCAATACGCCCCAACGCATTTTGCTAAACTTTCTATAAATCTTTCTTTTAAACTTTCTTTTTTGCTTTTAGCGATTAAATGCACGACATTTTCTGTGTCCATATTAGTGCGGAAAATGGCTCTGTCTTTAATAAGCTCATTTCTAATCTCTTCTTTATTAACCAAATTTCCATTATGTGCTAGGGCTATGTCACCTAGGATACAAGTGGCGGCTATGGGCTGGGCGTCATTAAGGCTTGAATTTCCAGCGGTTGAGTAGCGATTATGCCCTATGGCTAGGCTTCCGTTTAGATTTTTCAAATTTTCCCCATTAAAAATTTGACTCACTTCCCCCTTAGCCTTAATGGTTCTTATTTTCGCCCCATCACTCACGCTTATCCCACTAGCCTCTTGCCCTCTGTGCTGCATAGCAAAAAGTGCGTAATATGCATAAGTGCTAGCATTTGATGAATTAATCACTCCTACAACTGCACACATTTAAATTCCTAAAAAATCATTGATAGAATAAAGCCCCGTTTCTTTTTTACAAAGCCATTTGGCGATTTTAATCGCACCTTTAGCAAAGGTCGCTCTTGAGGTTGCTGTGTGGTTAAGCTCTAAAAATTCCCCCTCTTCATAAAAGCCTATGGTGTGTCTGCCTACTATATCTCCGCCTCTTAGACTCATCACGGCGATTTCATCTTTACTTCGTTCGCCTATTAAACCATCACGACCGCTAATTCTTACCTTAGAAAGTTCCAAATTTCTCGCCTTTGCTACGCTTGTGGCTAGGGTCATCGCCGTGCCACTTGGTGCATCTTTTTTATGACGATGATGCATTTCTAAAATTTCTATATCAAATTCTTTAAGCATAGCACTTGCTTTTGTGGCTAAATGATTTAGCACGGCAACACCTAAGGACATATTTGTCGCATAAAAAATGGGCATTACTTCACTTGCGTTATGAAGAGTTTGCATAATTTTCTCATCAAGTCCTGTCGTGCCTATGACTAAAGGTTTTGGCGTGGTTCTAGCATAAGCGATTAGCTCGCTTGTGCCAAGGGGTGAAGAAAAATCGATAATCACTTCACTTTTTTCAAAAAGCTGGTCTAAATTTCCGCCTTTATCATAAAGCATAGCAAGCTTTGCTTCCGTTTCCTCCCTTAAGCAAAGCTCTATCATACGCCCCATACGCCCATTTGCGCCGTAAATTCCTATTTGAGTCATTTTTTATCCTTACAAAAGAGAGATTTTAGCATTTGTTTTTTTCTATTTTGTTACATCCATTCTAAAACTTGTGAAAGTTCTTTTGCTATAAAGCATTTAAGACCTACATTTTCTAGGGCTTTACTTGGAATGATGGCATTTTTGAAATTTTGCATTTTCGCTTCTTTTAAACGCACATCAAGGCTAAAAACCTCTCTAATCTCGCCATTTAAGCTTAGCTCACCTATGAAAACGCTATCTTTACTTAAAGGGCGGTTTTTAAAGCTTGAAATGATAGCCGCTACGACTGCTAAATCTGCCGCCGTTTCGCTGATTTTCACTCCTCCGCTGACATTGATGAATACATCATAATGCCCTAGAGGGATTTCAAGTTTGCGTTCTAAGAGGGCTAGTAGCATATCAAGGCGGTTTTTTTCGTAGCCTGTGGCACTGCGTTTGGGGTAAGAGCTTTCACATACTAAAGCTTGAATTTCAAGCACAAGGGCGCGTGAGCCCTCCATTACGACACTAAGCGCACTTCCCGCACTTGCTTTTGTGCGAGAGAAAAAGCGACTGGCTAAATCTTTAGCCGAAATCAAGCCTTTAGGACCCATTTCAAAAATCCCCACCTCGCTTGTATTTCCAAAGCGATTTTTAAAGCCCCTTAAAAGCCTAATTTCCTTAGTCGCATCGCCCTCAAAATAAAGCACCACATCAACCATATGCTCCAAAACCCTAGGACCTGCTATGGCGCCGTCTTTTGTGATGTGTCCTATGATGAAAGTGCTGATATTTTTCATTTTGCTTACTTTCATTAATTCAAAAGTTAGCTCTCTAACCTGCGTGATAGAACCTGCGGCGGAGGCTATTTTGGAACTATAAAGTGTTTGTATGGAGTCTATGATGAGAAATTCATAATCTTGTTTATATAACTCCTCTGCGATATTTTCAAAACAAAGCTCGGTTAAAAGAAATAAATTGGGGCTATTTGCTTCGAGTCTATCGGCTCTTAGTTTGATTTGCGTTTTGCTTTCTTCTCCGCTGACATAAAGGACTTTTTTGCCTTTTTGTGCTAAATTTGAGGCGATTTTGAGTAAAAGGGTTGATTTACCTACGCCCGGACTTCCGCCTATTAAGATGAGAGAGCCTTCAACTATACCTCCCCCTAAAACAAGATCAAGCTCCACATCTTCGGTGCTTATGCGTGTGAAATTTTCAAGCTCCACATCTTCGATGCACACTGCCTCACTTGGAGTATTTATTTTTTTAGAAAGTTCTTTTAAGATGGCTACTTGCTCGGCTTTTAATTCGATAAAACTGTCCCAAGCCCCGCACTCAGGGCATTTACCTAGCCATTTACTTTGCTGATTCCCACAGGCTTCACATTCAAAAATGGGTTTATTTTTTGCCATTATTTCACTTTGTAACAGAAATTGTAATTTTATACGCATTTTAACTAAAAAAATTTAAATCAAAATTTGTTAAGAATAAAATAATTCAAATTACAATCTATTAAAATTAGATTAAAGGAGTTGTTATGAGTAAGGTGAAACTTGCTAGCGTTCAATTCTCTCCAGCATCTTTTGAGCGTGAGGCTAATATGGAAAAAGCAGTATTTTGGACTAAAAAGGCTTTAGAATAGGGTGCTAGGATAGTGGTTTTACCAGAGCTTTTTGATAGTGGCTATTGTGTGGAAGATAAAGATTTAGAGCTAGGACTTGATTTAAATCATAGCAAAAGCTCGACCTTAGCCCCTCTAATAAAATTAAGCAAAATTTATAATGCTTAGCAAATAGCATAGAAAAAAGTAAAATAAGCTTTACGATACAGCCTACATACTTTCTAAAAAGGGTGTGCTTGGTAACCGCAAAATTTATCTTTATGATAATGAGAAAAAAAGGTTTAATAAGGGCAAAAAATATCCCATTTTTGAGCTGAAATTTGAAGAATTTAAGGTCAAAGTTGGGCTTGAAATTTGCTATGTTTAGTGAGGGTGCTTTTTTAGCTTTACAAGGCGCACAAATTCTTATTTACCCTGCTGCATTTGGCGTAGCAAGATCTTATGTATGGGACTTGGCAAGTAGGGCAAGGGCTTTGGAGAGCGGATGCTTTGTCGTGGTGGCAAATCGCTGTGGGAGGGATTTTTAAGGTAAAAGATAGCTATATTAAGTTTGCTGGAAGGACGAAAATTATTAATCCCAAAGGTGAGATTATCCAAGAGCTTGGCGAATATGAGGGGATAAGCTGCGTAGAGCTTGATGATGTGAAAGCACAAAGAGAGAATTTGACTTATCTTAAAGATTTAAATTTAAAGCTCTGTCGAAAAATGTATAAAAACTTAAGGAAGTAGCCACGCTACTCCTTAAAATCCTCACACATTTTTTCAAATTCCTTATAATATTTCCAAGAATCCACGATGTCAGGACGATGAGTTTTGATAAATTGAAATTCTCTATCATAAATTTCCTTCAATTTAGTTCTAGTTTTACTGGATTTTTGAAAAACTTTCAAATGATCTTCGGGTTTAATTCTATTTTTGGATTCTATTTCTAATCGCTCTTTAATGGCCATTGAAAATTTCTTAAAATATTCTACAAGTTGTTTGATTTGAAATTTTGTTAAAAATTCCATTTTTTTCTTTTCGTATAATAAAACAATCTCGTTAAAAAAAGCTCCATCTTTTGGATATATTAAAGTTTTAATGTCTGTAAAGATATTTTCATCATAGTTCATATAAATTGTTTGAATTTCAATTGTTAAATTAAATTTATTATCAAATAATATTGTTCGAGGAAAAAAAATATTTAAATCGCCTATTCTTTGTTCTTCAAATAGCTTCGGATTATTTGGAACATCAAAAGAAAATGTTTTGCCGAGATATTTCATAGTTTCAAAAGCCTTATCTTTATGTAAATCTTTTGTTTGTATATAATAAATATTTTTGCAGTTTTTAGCATATTTTATGATGCTACCTTCAAATGCACATGATCTACAATTCATGTTTCTTTCATCTAATCTTGCCCAGGTGTCCTCATTCTTTTCATCTACCATTAATGGTTTATCTGCCCAGCTACTTAAATATAAAAATACATTTAAGGCTTCATATAAGTTGTCATTTATATTAATTGTTTTATTAAATGAATCATTTTTTATTCTATGATTTGAATAAGATGTCCAAATTTCAAATGGATCCCTAACTAAAAATAAATAATCTACATTATGATTCATCAATGCGAGGAGTTTTTTGTATTCTGTGGGCAAACACTGAAATGCTAAAAATTTGTATCCGGAATTTAAAATTAGGCAATTAAAGAAATATATAAAACTTTCTTTGCCATTTTCAGTACATTCAATCCATATTGTTTGGCACAATTTAAAAAAAATACCTAATGCTTTAGAGCCAGTTCCATGTGCGGCCACTAGCACAAATTCATACTTCCTAGGCAAAGGTAAATTTAATTCCCAAGCTAATTCAGCAGAAATAAGCCTATAGTCAAACCCAGCATTTATATAAGCAAGAACTTCCTTACTTAAATTTAACTTTAAAGCTTGTTGTTGTAAATGATCCTTTAAATTTTGCTTGTCACATTTCTCATCATATTTAATTGCTAAAAGCTCATTTAAAATATCAGGATTTAATATGGGAGGATAAGGGTGATTAATATCTTCATATTTTTCTTTAAATTTTTTAGAATTTAACCATTCTTTTACTCTTTTAAAATGTTTTAAAACAAATGGGATATTAATTATTAAAGTTTCTTTAAGAGCTAGATAATCTTTATGATCTTGCATTAAATTTTGAAGATCTGGACAATATTTAAAAAATAAATCCTTATGACTAGCGCAAAATTCAAGTGTTAAAAGTTCAACATTTGGATTTTGAGAAAAAAAAATTTGATAAAATTTAAAATTTTCATAAGCTTTTTTAAAATCTTTATTAAGTCTTAGCAAACCTCCCTTATGCCATTTTTTCAAAGCCTTAATAAAAACTTCTCCAAGCAAATAAGATAAATGAAATTTGCATTTTAAACTTTCTTTATAATCTTCACAATTTTCCAAAGCAGGATAGTGAAGTTGTGGAAAAATTTCGGTGATTTGTTGGTAAATTTTAAGATATTTATGATGAGTTTTTTTGATAAGGTAGAGTTTAAAGAGTAAGGATATTTGGGGGGGGGCGGAGGGGGGGGGGGGCGACCGAGGGGGGGGTCAGGG
>NZ_JANURX010000013.1:0-34992 GCF_030250085.1 Campylobacter felis | reverse complement strand
TGGTAATTTTTAAGATTTTTATTATGTTTTTTTTTGATATGGTTTAGTTTAAAGAGTAAGGATATTACCCCCCCCCCCCCCCCCGTGTTATATTTGATTAATTCTTGACCAAGTTTATAAGAAAGATGATTTTTGATTCTTTGTGTGGCGGAGTTTGGATTGATGATCATTAGTGTTCCTTTTGTCTAAATTAAAAGCGGTATTTTATCAAAAAAAAAAAAAATGAAAGGGTAATCCCTGAAATGGGGATTACTTGAAGAGTTTTTTAAAGTCTTGAGCGGTGTCAAACATTGAGGTGGTATTAAGATTAGCTCCCATTAAAATCGCCCCACTAAGCTCACTTAAATTTGCTTTAATTTCCTCTCTCTTATCTTCGATGTAAGCTAAAACTCCCTCATATCCGCCCTTATCAAGCACTAAAAGAGGGTTTGAAATTTCAAATTCAAAAAGCTTTTGTCCCACATACACATTAAAAATATTATCAAAAAGTGCCGTCCCCATAAAAGAGCAGCTATTCACAAGTTGCGATGAAGCTGCGTCTAAAGTGCGTTTTTGCACTTCGTCTGTATCCTTTTGAAGTCTTTGAGTGATATTATTTTGAATTTTTTTAAGACTTAGGTCTAGAACTTGCAAAGCGCCTATAAAATCGTTTGCATCGCTAATTTGTGAGCAAAGCTGTTTAGCCTTAAATTCGCTCACCCCATCGACTTCGCCTAAATGCTGTTTTAAAATGTCTAATTCACTTTTCATTTGCTTCCTTTCAAATATTGCTAAGTTTAGGTAAGCAAAAAGTGTTCCTCTTTTAACTAAATTTCGTAAGCCACGCAATAATCTTATCGCAGAGTTCGTTTAAACCTCTCTCAAAACCTACAATTAAAGTATTCATTTGCAAATCTTCAAGCACGACAAGCACTTCAAAAAATTCATTTTCAAGAATTTTTTGCTCTTTGATGTCAAAAAGCGTTACGCTAAGGCTTATTTTTGCGAAATTTCCCTCACTTGTGATGATTTGCTCAGCGGTAAAAATTACTCGGTAAATCCGCCCAAAAATGATAAGCATAAGTCCCACTTAAGCCCTTTTTTACATAAATAATTTCTTTGGAATTTAGATATAGTGGAACTTTAGGCTTTAAAATTTGAAGCGTTTTTTGCGAGTGTGTGAGACTTTTTTCGTAACCATAGCTCTTTAAAATGAGGCTTTGCTCTTTATCCACAGAAATTTTAGCACACCCGCTTAAAAAAAATAGCAAAAAAAATGTAAAAATTCGCATCATTTCTCTCCTGGTCCTAGTTTGGGTTGAGTTTCTTTAAAGATTAAATCAGACGGACTTCTTTGCAAATTCTTAATGGCTTTATTACTCTCTAAAAGCCAAATTTTAAGAAGCTCTAAGTCCTCCAAAAGGGCATCGCGAAGCTCATCGTAGCTATCTATTTTCCTAGTGCCTTTTTGCATTAAAAGCGTGAAAGCCCTGCTACTTTCATCGACATTTTGTAAAGTTTGGCGTAAATTTTTCGCACTCAGCTCTACTTCTTTAGCCATCAAAGCGACATTTTTACTAGCTTCGTTTAAATTTTTACTTAAAGCCTTAGAATTTGCATTTAAATTTTCACTAAGCTGGGCTAAATTTTTCAGCAACATTGCAATGTTTTGTAAATTTTCATCGCTTAAAAGCTTTTTGCTTTTATCGTCCGCTGTTTTAATGAGAGAAAAAATCCTCTCTCCCTGTCTGTCAATGGTCGCTAAAAAGCTTTCCCTAAAGGCTATCACAGGGTAGCCACCATCGCTAGTTAGCTTTTTGGAATTCACACTTCCTCCTTGAAGCTGTATAAATTTAAGCCCGGTAATACCTTGAAGCTGTAAAGTCGCAAAAGTGTCCTCTTTAATAGGCGTTTCTTTTTTGACCTTGATGAGGATATTAACTCCTAAGTTTTGTTTTGTATAAATGCTGATATTTTCCACACTTCCAACTTCCACGCCAAGAAGTCTTACGGGGGCTTTAAGTCCAAGTCCAGCGACTGATTCTTGCGTGTGAATTTCATAGTATTCAAAACTTTCTTCTTCTGAATACCCTCCAAGCCATAGCATAAAAATGAGGCTTGCAAAAAACACTCCAAAAATAAAAATTCCAACCCAAAAATAACTTGCCTTATTTTCCACTTTTACTCCATAAATCTTTTAAAAAGTCTTTCATTTTGCACTTTTAATTCGCTAAAAGTGCCACAAAAAGCGACCCTTTTATCTTCTAAGATGATAAAACGATCTAAAATATTTTTCATACTTTCTTTATCGTGCGTAACTAAAATGATATTTAAATCAAGACTTTGCTTAAGTTTTAAAACCAAATCATCAAATTCACGCGAGCTATAAGGATCAAGTCCAGAAGTCGGCTCGTCCAAAAAAAGCAAACGGCTATCAAGTGCTAACGCCCTAGCTATCGCTACTCTTTTTTGCATACCCCCACTTAACTCACTTGGATACTGCTTTAAAACATTTTCATTTAAGCCGACCATTTTAAGCTTCATCATCACAAGTTCTTTAATAGCTTCATTGTTTAAATTTGTATATTCTTTAAGAGGTATGGCGATATTTTCAAAAACAGAAAAAAAGCTAAACAAAGCCGCAAATTGAAACACAACGCCCCATTTTGAGCGTAAAATTTGTGCGTTTTCTTCGCTGATGTTTTTAAGCTTAAAGCCTAAAATTTCATACTCTCCACTATCAAAATGCTCTAATAAAAGCATTTGTTTTAAAAGCACAGACTTACCACTGCCACTTCCTCCTAAAATGCCAAAAATTTCGTTTTTTTTCACCTCAAAACTGACGCCATTATGGATACATTTAGAGCCAAATTTGGTAACGATATTTTTCGCACAAATAACCATCATATGCCCATTTGCGTTAAAATGACAGAAAACAAAGCATCAAAGGCTATCACCCAAAAAATCGCATTAACCACGCTTTTAGTTGTGTAAATTCCTATACTTTGCGTTGTGTGTTTGACTTCAAGACCTCTAAAACAAGCAATTAATCCTATTAAAAAACCAAAAATAGGTGCTTTTATCAAGCCTATAATAACATGCTTAAGATCCACAGCCTCCTTAAAACGGCGTAAAAACTCAGCAAAATTAATATCCAAATTAAGATGAGCGACCATCATACCTCCAAAAATACTAACAAAATCACTCACCGCAACGATTAAGGGCATAGCCACGACTAAAGCTAAAACGCGTGGGATAATGATGAAATGAAAGGTTGAAAAACCCATAGTATTCATCGCGGCAATTTCATCGGTAATCTTCATCACCCCAATTTGTGCGGTGTATGAACTCGCACTGCGTCCTGCTATCACAATAGCCGCTATTAGAGGTGCTAGCTCTCTTGTGGCTGAAATTCCTACTAAATCAACTATGAAAATATTTGCACCAAATTGTGCCAATTGAAACGCTGCTTGATAAGCTAAAACAACGCCCACTAATAAAGCCGTCAAAATCACTATGGGTAGGGCTTTAAGAGCTGAATTTTCTATATGATACAAAAAAGCGACAAAACGAAAGGTTTTAGGCTTTTTAAAACACTGAAAAAACGCGGTAAAAAATTCGCCAACAAAACAAATAAATTGTTTTAAAATCCCAAGCAGATTAAGACTTAAAACGCCTAGATTGATGAATAATTCCGCTGTATCAAAATGCTTTTTTGGCTCTTTTAAAATTCTTTGATAATTCTTCTCACAAAGCTCAAATAAGGCGTTAAATTTCTCGCTTAAATGCACTCTTTGACTCACAATGCCTCTTTTTTGCAATTCATATTCTAAAGCTAGGAAAAATCTCACTCCAGCCATATCAATAAATTCTAATTGATGAAAGTCTAAAATACACTGCGTTTGAAAATTTTTAATAAAATCAGTAATTTTAAAATCTGCAATGCTATTTTTATCCCAAATTCCTAAAACAAAAAGCGTTTGATTTTGAATTTGAAATAGTGTTTTCATCGTTAAATTTGACGCACGAAGGCACAAAGCTTTGGCACACTAAAGCCAAAATGTTCAAATACAGCCTTATCCTTACCACTTTCGCCAAAACTCTCAATCCCATAAAGCACATCACAAAACTGATAAAGCTCTTTAGAATTCGCCGCTTCAACACCGATAACCTTGCCCTTTAAAAGTCTCTTTTTATAGGCTTTATCTTGCCTTTCAAAAAGCTCATAACAAGGCATAGAGATGACATTACACAAAATTCCCTCTTTTTCAAGCTCCAAAGCCACATCTAAACAAAGACTTACCTCGCTACCACTTGCTAGAAGCGTGTATGTAGGATTTTGATGCTCTTTTAATAAATAAGCCCCATTTTCCACATCACCAAAAATAGCCCCATCTAAGGCTTTTAATTTCTGCCTTGAAAGGATAAAGGCACTTGGACACTCATTTTTTAAAGCCACCTGCCACGCTTTAGCATTTTCTACCCCATCAGCTGGTCTAAAGCTTAAAAAATTTGGCATAGCTCTAAAAGTGCTCAATTGCTCTATGGGTTGGTGCGTAGGACCATCTTCGCCCACACCTATACTATCGTGGGTAAAAATGAAAAAATGTTTAAGTTTCATCAAAGCCGCTATCCTTGCTGCTGGCTTTAAATACTCGCTAAAAATGAAAAAAGTCGCCGAAAAAGGTAGGAAAAGTCCATATCTCGCAAAGGCGTTATTAATAGCCGCCATAGCGTGTTCTCTTATCCCAAAATGGATATTTTTACCCTCTACAAAATCGCCCATTGCTTTAAGTTCTGTTTTATTAGACGGTGCAAGGTCTGCACTCCCTCCTAAAAAACCCTCCAAATTTTTAGCTAAAACATTTAAAATTTCGCCGTTGCTATCTCTAGTGGCTAGGTCTTTACCTTTAAAATTTGGGAATTCTATTTTAGAAAAATCAGGATTTAAAAGCTTATTGAGAAGTTCTTTTTTGCCTGAATTTTCTAAAGTCTTATTCCATTTTGCCTCGCTCAAGTCACCAAGCTCTACCGCACTTAAAAAGCGAATTTTCACATCTTCATCAATGATAAAATTAGCATTTTCATCAAAGCCAAGCTTTGCTTTTGCCCTTTTGATTAAATCCTCGCCCAAAGGTGCGCCGTGGCTATGATGAGAGCCCTCAAGTTCTAAAGCACCTTTTGCTATGGTTGTTTTGGCGATGATGAGATAAGGTTTAGAACTTTTTTTCGCCCTGCAAAATGCCACATCAATCTCCTCAAAATCGTGCCCATTAATTTGCTCTACTTCAAAGCCTTGTGCCTCAAAACGCTTCACAATATCCTCATTAAAAGCAATGCCAACATCACCCTCAATGGAAATTTCATTACTATCATAAATTAAAATTAAATTATCAAGCTTATGGAGTCCCGCTAAAGAACAGGCTTCATAGCTAATACCCTCTTGCAAATCCCCGTCGCCACACAAACAATAAATTTGGTGATTAATCAAATCTTTACCTAGTAAATTTTGTGCTTTTTTCGCTGCCATAGCAAAGCCTACGGCATTTGCCACGCCTTGTCCTAAAGGTCCTGTGGCTATTTCTACACCTGGTGTTGTGATTTCTGGGTGTCCGGGCGTTTTGGAGTGAAGCCTACGAAAATGTTTTAAATCCTCCAAACTTACATCATAGCCACTTAAATGCAAAAAACTATACAGCAAAGCTGAGGCGTGCCCACCTGAAAACACGAGGCGGTCGCGATTTAGCCATTGTGGATTTTTAGGATTATGACTTAAATGTCTGCTTAAAACGATCATAATATCCGCTAAGCCCAAAGGCGCACCCGGATGCCCTGAATTTGCCTTTTGTATCATATCTGCACTTAAAAATCTTAAAGTATTCGCCTGCTTTTTTAACATTGTTTTCCTTTATAAATATTCTTTAATTAGGTCTTTTAAATTTGCGATAAAATTAGCATTTAAACCCTCAAATTGACACTCTTTTAAAAGTTTATCTTTGCACTTCTTAGCCTCTTTAAGTCCTAATAAATTCACAAAAGAATTCTTATGTGTATCGGCATTTGTCGGTTTTCCGCTTTCTTTTTCACTCAAAGTCGCATCGATAATATCATCATTGATTTGAAAAATTAAGCCAAGTTTTAAGCCTAGTTCGTAAAGTTGCTTAGTTATTGTTTCGTCAAGTTCGCAAATTTGACAGCCCATTTTTAAACTTGCCGCGATGAGTTTGGCGGTTTTGTGTGTGTGTAAAAATTCTAATTCTTTTAAGTTGAGCTTTTGATCTTCAAAATAACAATCAATCGCCTGCCCTATAATCATACCATTAAGCCCCGCATTAAAAGCAAGAGTTTCTACGAGTTTAAGAGAGATTGTGGCGGACAAATTTAAGCGACTTAAAAGCAAAAATGCTTCCGTATTTAAAGCATCGCCGACTAAAATCGCCGTTGTTTCATCGTAGCTTTTATGTAGGGTGGGTGTAGAGCGTCTAAAATCGGCATTATCCATAGCGGGCAAATCATCGTGTATAAGCGAATAAGTATGGATAAATTCTAAAGCTAAAGCCGCATCCAGCGCTTCTTTAAAACGCTCTTTTTTGTAAAAATAAACCACATTTAAAAGAAGTTGAGCGCGAAAATACTTCCCCCCAGCTTTTAACATCACTGCTAAGGCTTCGTTAAAAAATGGGTGGAAACTTGGAATTTGAGGTAGATTTCGCATTAAGTGCTTGTGAAATTCCTCCCTCAAATTCACTTCACAAGCCTTATGAAAAATTGAAATTTTCCATCACTTTTTTGGGATAAGTCAAGATTATTATCAAAACGATGCAAAGGAAGTTTTTTCTCTAGTCTTTCTAGGAGTATGTTAAAATCATTACCCTTAGCTAAAATGTCTTGAAGCTGCTTGAAATTTTTAATCATTTCATTATTAACGCGTAAAATTTTATCTCCCACCATAAAGCCAGCCCTACTTGCTTTTGAGTTGGTATCGACTTTAGTTATGATAAGAGCAGAATTGACACTTAAGCCAAGATTACTTCTAAAACTTGTTGGAGCAGGTTTTGGCTTATTGCTTGGCAAATTAAAATGGCTAATGTCCTTTTCAAACACTATGCTAGAGATATTTAAATCCTGATTATCTCTTTTAACACCAAAATAAATCGTGCTTCCTCTATCGGCAAAAAGTATTCTCTCATTGACCTTTCTTACATCACGCACATTAGCTCCATCAATGCTAATAAGCTCATCATTGACTAAAAATTGCGGATTTTTACGGACATTTCCTACATAAATTTTATTTTCTCTTACGACAAAATCGACTCCTATATCACCCCAATACACATCATTATATTTCATAAAATGCTTAAGATAGCGATTACCTATGAAAGAGCTGTTATTTAGAGCTATGCCTAGCATATTGCAACAAGGCTCACCTAAAAGTCCTACCTTACTTTGAAAGTCAAGCTGGTCTTTTTCGTCAATATTTTGTGCTAAATACTTAATGTGTCCTATATAAGGCTTATTTGGGTCCCAAATACCCACCCAGTCGTTTCTAGTAAGCTTTTCTTCATCTGCCATAGGCGTTGGGATAAGAGAAAAGGGCGTTCTTACAAGATATAAATTTAAAAAAGGATCATATTTGACATATTGATTTAGCTTTGCGTTAGGCGTTTTTAAAACGGCTAATAAATTTTCGCTTAAAACAAAGGCTTGCATACCTTCATAATTTAACATACTTGCCTTATTCCTCTCATACCCTGCGGCAAAGTCCTCAAATCTCGGTCTTTCAATCGCCCACATAAAAGAAAATAAAACAAAAAAAGTCAATAAAATTCTCATATCTTAAGCCCTCCTAAACCTCCAAGCATATCACTTGCTATGCTATTTTTATTTTGTGCGACCATAGCCAAAACATCATTAATTGCCGCTATGAGTAAAATTTGCAAAGATTCTTTATCCTCAAGCAAAGAATCATCAATGCTAACATCAATAATCTCTCCCTTGCCATTTGCACTTACTTTCACAAGTCCCGCACCGCTTTTAGCACTAAACTCCTTTTTGTCTAGCTCAAGCTCCATAGCCTTAGCCTTTTCTTGCACCTTGTTTAAAAGCTCGCCCATTTTAGAAAAGTCTAAATTTTCAAACATTTATTTTCCTTGATTTTTATAAAAATTTAACACGACTTCTTTGTCGCTAAAAGGATATTTTACGCCCTTAATTTCCTGATAAGTCTCATCGCCTTTGCCAAGTATGATGACTAAATCGTCTTCTTTTTTTAATTCTAAAGCCTTACAAATGGCAAGTTCCCTATTTTCTATCATCAAAGGGGTGTTTTTATCCTCAAAGCCTTGCAAAATTTCTTGCATAATGCTTTTAGGATCCTCGCTTCTGGGATTATCACTTGTAATGATAGCATTTTTTGCATAATGAGCGACCATTTTTCCCATTAAAGCCCTTTTGCTCTTATCTCTATCGCCTCCTGCTCCAAAAACGACAATGAGATTTTTATTTTTCAAACTATCAAGCACCTTTTCTATCCCATCTGGAGTATGAGCAAAATCGACTATCACTCCCTCTACAATCTTCTCCACCCTTCCACAAACTCCACCAAAACCACTAATAGCCCTTTCTAAATCTGCCAAATTTGGCTTTACAAGCTCATTAACACAAGCACTAGCAGCTAAAAGATTGTAAAGATTAAAAAGTCCCAAAACAGATGAGTGTATGTGAAAGCTTTGATTTTTAGCTAAAACTAAAGCGTCAATTTCATTTTCTAAAGCATAAGCTTTAACTTGATAAAAAGCGGGATTTTCTATGCCATAAGTGTAGGCATTTTTGACATTGAAATTGATATGAAAGGCGTCTTTGTTGATAAATTTCAAGCTTTCATCTGTGAAAAAACTCTCTTTTGCCTCTTTATAATTTTCAAAAGAGCCGTGAAAGTCTAAATGATCTTGCGTTAAATTAGTAAAGATTTTCGCCGCAAAACAAAGTCCCTCGATGCGATTTTGCACCAAAGCGTGGGAGCTTACTTCCATCACAAAAAATTCACACCCTTTTAAGGTCGCTTTTTGTAAATATTCTAAAGTTTTTAAAATCGGCGAAGTGGTTAAGGACTTTTCATCGATTTTTTCATCATTAATAAAAGCTCCCCTTGTCCCACAAAGCCCACATTTAAAGCCCAAATCAAGCAAGATAGAATAAATCGCCGCTGCGGTTGTCGTTTTGCCATTAGTGCCTGTGATGCCGATGATTTTAATTGTTTCATCGATACCTAAAAGCTTCTTAGTCTCTTCCACATCGATGATTTTGGCACCTTTTTTTACGGCTTCATCTTTAAATTTGGCATTTTGAAAGCAGCTTAAAAAAAAGCAATCTTTCTCACACTCGCTTGAATTATCCGTGATAAAAGTTTCATTTAGCTTTATTTTCACCCTTAAACCCTTTAAATTGTTTTTTGAGTTTTATAAAATTTTCGTGATCCCAAAAATGCGGAAAAATATCTTCGATATAATTCAAAGCCGCTTCCTCATAGCCATTTTTGCATAACTCTTCTAAAAAATTTAAAAAATCTTTCTTATCATCAATGATTAATTTAGCATTAAAAATAATATTTTCAAAACTTTTCTTAAAGCCTATTTTTTTCACGCTTTCTAAAAAATCTCTATAATTTAAAGCGTGTCCATCTTCAAATTCATCTTTAATGTTTGCTTTAAACATCACTAAAGTCAGAACGCTTTCAAAATCTTTTTGCATTTTTTTGCTTTTTGCGTGTTTGAGATAAAATTCAAGCAAAGCCTTAGCTTCTTGCTCTTTTTCAAGTCCAAATTCGCAGAGGCTAATAAGATTTAACAAATGCTCATCTTTTTTTTCTTTATAAGCTAAGGAAAGATAAATAAGGGCGTTATTAAAATCGCCTATTTTTAAATATTTTAATGCAATCTTTCTATAATTTTGCAAATTCTTGCTCCCCACCTTCTAGATTTATAATGCTAATTTCAGGGTGTATGTCGATTTTAAGCTGTCTTTCAAGAGAATATTTAAGCGTAATGCCACTGGAGGCACAGCCCTTACAAGCGCCGATTAAATGCACATAAACTACGCCATTTTTTACACCTAAAAATTCAAGTCCCCCTCCATCACGCTCCAAAATGGGCAAAGATTTTTCTAAGCTTTTTTTTACAGGATTTATTAATTCTTCATCGCTAAAAGGAATCATTTTTAAACCTTAACTTTACATTTTTTAAACTTTAGCTAATTTGTGTTAAAATAAGGTAAATTTAAACTTTTTAAACGCAATGTATCATAAATAATTTTAATTTTATTTTGCTAAAATTTATAATATAAATTACAGGAGACTAAAATGGCAGAATTAAGAGCAGAGGCAAATACTATCGCGGATTATCTTTCTAAAAATCACTTTCTTATCCCTATGTATCAAAGAAATTATGTTTGGGGAGAAGATGAGTGTGGGCAGCTTTGGGACGATATTTATCATTTTTATAAAAATAAAACAGACGATGATGAGTATTTTTTAGGCTCTATGGTCATTTACGCAGAAAATAAGGTGCAAAACATCATAGACGGACAGCAACGCACTACCACGCTTTTATTACTCATTCGCGCCCTTTATGAAAAGGCAAAAGGGCAAAAGAAAGAAAATGTCGATAAATTAAAGGATAGTTTGGCGGATTGCTTATGGGATACGCACAGAAGAACCGGAGAAATTTTTTACGATAAAACGCATTTAAAAAGCGAGGTTGCCACAGATAAGGATAATGAAAAATTAGAAAGTCTTTTTAAAGAGGATATAAAAATAGACGAAAAAGATAAAAAACTTTCTTTATACGAAAAAAATTATCTTTATTTTAAAAGAAAAATTGATGATTTGGCACTTAATGAGCCTGTGGAGTGGTTTGGCTTTTGTGAATGTTTGCTTGATGATTGCGTAATTTTACCCATAGAATGCAGCGAAAGGGACAAGGCTTTAAGGATTTTTAATACTCTTAATAATAGAGGCATTTCGCTTAGCACGGCAGATATTTTAAAAGGCATTATTTACGCAAATAAAAAAGAAGATGAAAAGCCCCTTTTTGCGAAAGAGTGGCAGAATTTAGAAAGCTTACTTCAAGATTCAAATTATCTTAAAAAAGAAGATGTAGGCTTTTTATTTGAGCAATATGAGCATATCATTAGAGCTTTACACGAGGAATTAGACACGGTTATCCCTACTGTGCTTGATTTTTGGACTAAAAAAGATAAATTAAATTCTAAAAAGAAAAATGTCAATTTTGCAGCAAATGAGGACTTACTCACCCAAAAAGAAAGCTTTGAATTTATCAAAAAACTGGGCGATTTTTGGGCGGATCCTTATGATTTTTTAGACGAGCAGGGTAAAAAATATTTTGCGATTTTAAATCTATTTCCTAATAAATTATGGCGTATGGTCGTTTCGATGTGTTTTTACGAAGCACATAAAAATAAAGAGAGCTTAAAAGAGCTTTTAGATATGATTTTGCCACAAATTGCGTCTTATTGTGCGCTTGGTTTATTTTGGGGTAAGGGCGGTGGAGCTGGGCTTTTTTGGGGCTTTATGAAGGCTAATATCAATTTAAAAAACAAAAAAAGAGAGAAAATTTTTGAAAAATCTTTAAATTTACCCACTTTAAAAATGCCAAGTTTGGAAAATTTCATCGATTTTTCTCAAAAAACTATCCCTAAAAGTATGCGTTATGTTCTTGCTTTTTATGCCTTAATTTATGATGAAAAGCAAATTTTTTGGTGGAATAGTGCAAACAAAAATTTCAGTTTTAATCTTTTAGAGATAGAGCATATACTCCCTAGAAAATGGCAGGATAATTACTACAAGCTTGAAGAAGATGAGGTTAAAAACTTAGTTGAACAAATAGGCAATAAAATTCTTATAGAAAAAAAGCTTAACATAGTCGCTTCAAATGAATTTTTTACTAAGAAAAAAGAGCATTATGCCGCTTCATTTTGTGCCGAAGTAAAAGCCCTTTCAAAAAGCTCTAAAAAGAACTGGGATTTTAAGGACATTGAGGAAAGAAATAGGCAAATTTATGCCGAATTTGGTGAATTTTTTAGCGAGATCTTTTAATGCAAAAACACACCAAAATTAAGGGTTTTGCCAAATTTAGACTTATTTTCATTTTAGCTTTAATGTCGAGCATAGCCCCGCTTTCTACCGATATGTATCTCCCTGCACTTTCACAGGTCAAACAAAGCTTTGAAACAAGTGAGTTTTTAACCCAACTTTCTTTAGCAAGTTTTTTTGTAGCTTTTGCTTTAGGACAGCTCATTTATGGACCTTTAAGCGATGTTTTTGGGCGTAAAATTCCCGCACTTGTGGGCATTTTTATCTTCATCGTTTCAAGCCTTTTTTGCGTGATAATTGATAGCATTTACGCCTTCATCGCTCTGCGTTTTTTTGAGGCTTTGGGGGGATGCGCTGGAGTGGTTATCGCTAGGGCTATTGTCAATGATTTATTCGAGCTTAAAGAAGCGGCTGGCGTTTTTGCCCTGATGATGGTTTTTAGCGCCCTTGCCCCCATGCTTTCTCCTTCATTTGGAGGCTTTTTGATAGAGTATTTTTCTTGGCATAGCATTTTTGCCACACTCTTCGCACTTGGAATTTTGCTTTTTTTGCTCATTCTTTTTGCGCTTAAAGAATCCGCTCCCCATCTCGGTCGTCAAAAATTCTCCCTCCAAAAGACAAAGCAAGCCTACGCTTTCATCCTTAGCGACAAAAAATTCCTCGTTTATGTCTCTTCTATGTCCTTGGTTTTGGCGGCGATGTTTGCCTATATCACGGGCTCTAGCTTTGTGTTTATTAATTTTTTTGACTTGAGTGAAAGGGATTTTGGTTTGCTTTTTGGACTTAATGCTTTGGGCTTTGTTATTTTTGCAAATATTAACGCAAAAATGGTTCAAAAAATCCCTAGTGAAAAAATCCTCTTTTACGCACTTATCATTATGCTTATTTCTACGCTCATTTTATTTGTAAATTCTTTGATTAAGCCAAATTTTTGGCTTTTTGAACTTAGCATTTTTACAAGTATAGCCTTGCTTGGTTTTATCGCTCCTAATGGCACAACTTTAGCAATGGCACGCTTTAAAGACCACAGCGGCACAGCTTCCGCGGTGCTTGGCACTAGTCAATTTGCTTTAGCGGGGGTAATTTCTTTTATTGTGAGTGCTGTGGGTGCAAATACTCCTGTTATTTTAGCTTTAATTATGCTCATTTGCGTTGTGCTTGCAAATGGACTTTATTTTGCGATGAAGAGATAATCACCACTCTATAAAGGTTTTTGCTTTTTTAACTTGACTAAATTCAATGCAAATTTCAGCTTTTTCATCTTGCAAAAAGATATTTTCTCCCTCGACTTTTAAAAGTTTTCCTTGAATTTTCTCTTTTTCGCTTGTAGTGATTTTAAGCATTTCGCCCACACTTTTTTCAAAATGTTCCAAAGTGCTTAGTTTCCTTTCAAGCCCAGCAGAAGACACTTCTAAAAAATACTCCCCACTAACAGGCGGCTCAACATCAAAAATAGGCGAAAGAATTTCGCTTAGCCTTGCACAATCTTCCAAGCTCACTCCACCCTCTTTCATAATGTAAATGCGGTAAATTTTTTTGCCATTTTCACTCACTAGCTCACTATCATAAAGCTCAACTCCAGCTTCCTCGCATAAAGCCTTAAGATTCATCATTTTTCCTTTTTATCTTTTCAAAAAGTGCGTCCATATGATTTTGATATTCTAATCTATCGTCAAATTTAAAGTGAAAATTAGGACATCTATACCAGCCTTGCTCACTCATACAATAATTTTGCAAAGCCCTTGAAGCTTTTTTAAGAGCATTTAAAATTCTTTCTTGCTCGTGAGTATTTAAAAACATCTTATCTAAATAAACAAAAGCATCATAACGCCCTTTTCTACACTCCACATCAACCACACAAAGATTTTTCAAATTTTCATCATCTAAATGCGCTAAGGCTTCAGGAATAAGCTCTTTTAAAATACTTTCGGTGCGAAGCTTTTTTATCTCACTCATAAACTCACTCTTTGCTCAACTTCTTTATAGCTTTCTATATAATCGCCCACACGCATATCATCACAACCCTCGATACCAACGCCACATTCATAACCCTTAGCGACCTCTTTCACATCGTCTTTAAAACGCTTAAGTGAGCTGACATTACCCTCAAAAACAACCACACCATCACGAATTAGTCGAATTTTCGCACCCCTATTTATCACACCTTCGCTTACCATACAACCTGCAATTTGCCCTATTTTTGGCACAGAAATAACTTGTCTAATCTCAGCTTGTCCAAGCTGCTCTTCAGAAATAATAGGACTCATCATACCACCAAGCAGGGCTTTTACATCATCAAGCAAATTATAAATCACATTATAGGTTTTTATCTCAACGCCCTTATCTTTAGCTTTTTCTTTAATCTCACCTGTTGGGCGTATATTAAAGCCAAGCACGATAGAATCTTCACTCGCACTAGCTAACTCTATATCACTTTGCGTGATACCGCCCACACCACTATGGATAATATTGACCTTAATTTCATCATTTCTAAGCTTTTCCAAACTCGCCCTTAAAGCCTCTAATGAGCCTTGCACATCGGCTTTTAAAATCACACTTAAAGCCTTTAAATTCCCCTCTTTAATCTTAGCTCCTAGCTCGTCAATACTCACTTTAGTGGATTTACTAAGCTCTTTTTGTCTATTGTATTCATAACGCTTTGCGGCGTATTCTCTCGCCTCTTTATCACTTTTAACGGCGATTAAAATTTCACCCGCATCAGCTACCTCACTAAGTCCTACAATGACTCCGCATTCTCCGGGCTTAATTTCCTTTAAAGCCCTGCCCATATCATCACTCATAGCCTTTATTTTACCATAAGCTACACCAGCAACTATAGTGCTTCCTACTTTTAGTGTTCCATTTTGCACGATAATAGTCGCCACAGCCCCACGACCCTTTTGCACGGAGCTTTCTATCACGCTAGCCTTAGCTAAGGTTTTAGAATTTGCCTTAAGCTCCAAAAGATCTGCTTGTAAAAGCACAATCTCAAGTAAATCTTCTATCCCCGTGCCAGCCTTAGCTGATACAGGCACAAATTCATAGCTTCCACCCCACTCCACGGGCATAATTTCCATTTCGGCAAGTTGGGTTTTAACCATATCAGGATTTGCATTTTCTTTATCCATTTTATTAATTGCTATGATTATAGGCACTCCAGCCGCTTTAGCGTGATTAATCGCTTCTTTGGTTTGTGGCTTGACCCCATCATCAGCCGCTACGACTATGATGACGATGTCCGTGATGCTCGCTCCTCTTGCACGCATTGCCGTGAAAGCTTCGTGTCCGGGAGTGTCGATAAAGGTGATTTTACGCCCATTTTTCTCAACCATATAAGCACCCACATGCTGAGTAATGCCCCCTGCCTCGCCACTTACCACACGCGAATTTCTTATATAATCTAAAAGTGAAGTTTTACCGTGATCGACATGTCCCATAATGGTAATTACAGGCGCTCTAGGCTCCAAACTCTCTTCATCTCCCATATCATAGTCTTTCACATAATCAAATTCACTCACCTCATCAATAATCTTAATCTCAATCCCAAATTCTTCCGCTAGAATTTCGATCGCTGTCTCGTCTAAAAAGTCATTTTTAGTCGTCATCATACCAAGCATAAAAAGCTTAGAGATAATTTCGCTTGTGTTTTTACCAAGCTTATCGGCAAATTCATAAACGCGAATTTCTTTAGGAATTTCTAAGTTAGTAATAACTTCACTTTCCTTTTTCTCCACTCTTTTTGGCGGCTTTTTGCGACTTCTTCTTTGTATGCCAACTTCGCCAAAATTAATAGAATTATTTTGACGCAAAAAATTTGGCGGTTTTTTAGGAGTATTTTGCACGACCTCTTTTTCTTTTACGCTAAAATCGGGCAAAATGACCTCATCTTCATCATCTAAAGAAATATCACCAAAATCTTGACTTTCCAAAAAGTCTATTTTTTCAACGCTTTCTTTTTTTGTAGCAACAAGGGCTTTTTTTTCTTTTTTCTTTTTCTTTAAATTTTCATCAGCATTGGAAAAAATCATCGACAAGCTAGGACGTTCTGATGTGCTAGGCTTTTGTTCTTCTTTTTTAAATTCTTGCTCGTCCTTTTTCTTTTTAACGATGACAAGACCACGCCTCTTAGCTAAAGTTGCACCAGCCAAACTTTGAGGCTCATTTTTTTCTTTTTTAAGTTCTTCTTTTAAAGGCTCAACTTTCTCTTGAATTTCTTCTTTAGCCTCTTCTTTTTTTGTCTCTTTTTTGGCTTTAACTGCCTTTGGTTTTTCTTCTTTTTTTAAATTTTTACCTGTTTTTTTCTCTTCTTTTTTGAAAATAGCAGGGATAGTTTTGGTTTGGATATATTCATAAATTCCAGCCGCTATCTCTGGCTCTACGGCATTTGAAGCGGTTTTAATGTCAAGTCCTAGCTCATTAGCTTTTTGAATAATGTCTTTGCTATCATAGCCTAGCTCTTTTGCGATTTCGTGTATTCTAACCTTTGCCATTAAAAATTCTCTCCTTTAAATCCTGCTGTGATGTTTTTATTATATTTTTACAAGCCCTAGAAAGTGCTTTTTGCCATTTATGATTGTCCTTTAAGAGACACGCCTCACACAAATATACGCTACGACCGCACTTTAAATCAGCACGAAGTTCATTATTTTCAACTCTAAAGCGGTATAAGATATTTTGTTTAAAACGATTTTTGCATAACACACACATTCTAATAGGCGTGTGTTTGGGCGTAATTATACTTTTTTTTGTGTTATTTAGCAAATTTTAAAGCCTTCGTTATCAAACTCTACGCACTCTACACGAAAGGTAGGAAATTTTTGTGCCATTTTGGTGGCTAGATGTTTTGCTTCCTCCTTAAAAGCAAGAGAGAAAAAGCTTGAGCCTGAGCCTGAAAGTGTGCTCATTAAAGCCTTATTTTCAAGGGCGAATTTTTGCACTTCAAAAAGTTCTGGCAGGGTTTTCATACGCTTAAATTCGTGGAGTTTATCCTGACTTGCTAGGCGTAATAATTCATATTTTTTCTCCAAAAAACAAGCCGTTAAAAAAGATGAGCGAGAAAGATTAAAAACGCAATCTTTTAAGCTTATATTAAGACTTAACGCTTCTCTACTTTGCTCGGTATTCATCGCGACATTAGGGATAAGTAGCACAGCCTTTAAAGCACTATCAAGCTCTTTTTTAATGCTAAAAACCTTACCATTTTCAACCATAGAGCAAACAAAGCCTCCCAGTGTGGCGGGGGCGATGTTATCGGGGTGATTTTCATATTTTAAAGCCTCGTTTAAAATGCGTTCTTTTTCTACCTTAAATCCACTTATCGCATAAGCTGCCCCAATCGCTCCTACAATCACAGCCGAAGAGCTTCCAAGACCTCTTGAAAGGGGGATATTATTTTGAAAAATGAAACGAAAATTTTCTTTTTTGCCACTTAGATTTCCATAAATTTCATTAAAAATTCGCACAAAGGCATTGTTTTTCTTCAAAAAGACATTTTCGCTACCCTCGCCATTAATGCTAATGCTAGTAATTTTTGCTTTTTCAATTACAACTTCATTGAAAAATTTAAGACTTAAGCCTAAGCAGTCAAAACCGGGACCCAAATTTGCACTCGTAGCAGGAACTAAAATCTTCAAAAAATATCCTAAATCACATCTAAAAAATAAAAAGGAAGATTATCTTTTTTCAAATTTACTTCTTTTAAGCTAGGGGGTAAAAAAAATTCTCCCTCCACCGCCTGTTTTAAAACAATTTCGCCTCTTTCATAAACAAAACAAAAATGCTTATTTGCCCTTATGGGTTTAAAATGGTTTAGCTCAAATGCACTTAAAGCAAAAAGGGGAATTTCTTTCACTATACTTAAGGTTTTAAGGCTTATATAAGAAATTTTTATCCCCATATAAGAGCCCGGACCATTTGCATAAATAAGTCTTTCAAATTCAAATTCTTTAAGCAAATTTTGCAAAATTTCTGGGATAAATTCACTTGCTTTAAGTTCACTTTGATATTCTCTTATAAGTCTATCATCATCATAAATTCCAAGCATTACAGGCTTAGAAATGGCATTTAATAAGAGCGTTTTTATGCAAAAACCTTTTCATAAGCTTTTTCAAAAGAGTTTTCAAGGGTAATGACTTCATAACTCTCCTTATCTTTTAAAAGCTCTTTTGTGAGCAAATGATTTAAATGATGACTCCCAGCATAAGAGGTATAGTCCCCATAAATTCGGTATCCAAGTAAGGTTAAATCTCCAATGGCGTCTAAGATTTTATGACGGACAAATTCATCTTTAAAACGCAAACCTTCAGGATTTAAAATGCGGTTATCATCAACAACTATGGTATTTTCAAGGCTACCTCCAAGTCCTAAATTCATAGCTCTTAAGGCTTGCACATCTTTTAAAAAACCAAAAGTCCTAGCCCTGGCGATATTTTCTATATAATTTTTCTTGCTAAATTCAAAACAATAGCTTTGTTTGCCGATTAAGGCATTGTCAAATTTAATGGTATAGTTAATTTTAGGCTCTTTTGTAGGGCTAAGACGCACGAATTTATCGCCATCTCGCACCTCAATAACCTTTTTAATTACCATAATTTTTTTAGACGCTTCAAGTTCTCTTACTCCCGCTTCATCAAGCATCATACAAAAGCTAATGCTAGAGCCGTCCATTACGGGTGCTTCGTTAGAATTTAAAACGATGCGGACATTATCTATTCCATAAGCATTAATCGCACTCATCAAATGCTCAATAGTCGATATATAAGCTCTTTCATCGCCTATTACTGTTGCTAATTTTGTATTAATAACATTGTGCGGTTTTGCCTCGTAACTTATGTTAAGGTCGCTTCTAAAAAATACTATGCCAGAATTTGCCTCCAAAGGCTCTAAAATAATCTCAATAGGCTCACCCTTATGAAGTCCTATGCCCGTGCCACTTACGGCTTTTGCTAAGGTTAATTGTTTCATCTTGTCCCCATTATCACTTTTTTAGCGTCATTAAACACCTTATAGATATTATTTTCTAGCCATTTTTTATCTTGCCATTGTTCAGGTCTTGTCTCAACTCCTTGCACTAAAATTCCAAAATGCAAATGATCTCCCAAAGCCAAGCCGCTTACGCCTGTTTTAGCAATAATGCTATTTTTCGCTACATTTTCATTAAGCTCGACATTAGATGAGGAACAATGTCCATAAAGGCTATAAATTCCAAAGCCGTGATAAAGTATGAGATTAAGCCCATAAATTCCATTTTCTTCAGCGAACACAACCTTTCCAGTATTATTGCTAATAATAGGTGCTTCGCTCGTGCTAGCTAAATCAAGCCCCATATGATAAGAATCGCTCACAAACTGCCCATTATAAGAATAATATCTATGGTCAGCAAAATCGGCAACCTTAGCGGCATTTTTTAAAGGTAAAAATAAATTGATATTAAATTCTTCAAAGCTTTCTTCAGGAACGGCAGAAGTGATTTTATGAATAAGCTCTTCATTTGAGAGTCTTAAGGTTTCATTTACAAATTTAAATTTTTCAAAACGCGTGAAGGTATTGTTTTTAGGAGCGTATATGGAGACTAAACTTTCTATTTTTCCGTCTAAGAATTTATCGCTTAAGTTAATATTAGAAACGCGGTATTTTCGATTTAAAAGATAATATCTTATGCGTTCTTTTGCAATATTTCCTGCCGCATCTTTTGCGATAACATAGGCTCTAAATTCCTCATCTTTTGCGTCCCAAGCGATTAAAGCGGCGTAATAATCTTTCTTAAGATAAGGTGTAACCTTAAAAATTCGACCCTTATTTGTCTCTATAAAAAGTTCTTTTAAATTCGCATCCTCAGCCTTAAAAACGACACTTGCTGCTCCTCCTTGCTCTATATTATAAGAATTGCTAATGATATTTAATTTAGGAGCCTCATTGTCAATCATAACCACAACTTTTTTATAGGCTTCATTTCCATTAAAATTCCAAAAACTTGTATCCTTCGCCCAAATTTCTAAAAAATAAGAATTTGTTTTGTCTTTATAGGCTTGTTTAGGAAGATTGATTTGTAAAGAGACTTCTTTATCCTGCTTGATTTTACCATCTGCTAAGATCACTCCTGGGTCATTATCATCTTTTTTAAGAACGATTTTGATGGATTTTACCGCATTTTCTTCATCTTTGACTTTGACTAAAAGTGGGGATTTAAGATTGGTATAAAGTGTATCTTCAACAAGAATTTGCGGAGCATTTTTCTCAAAAATGCTTAAATTTAAAATAAAAAAACTACCCAAAAATAATAAAATAATAATCAAAAGCCACAATAAATTCCTCGTTTTTTTTCTCGCCATCATTTTTCCTAAATATCTAAAGTAATATAGGGAATTTATAGTATTTTTAAATTAATATAAAGTAAATTATAAAATTTCTCTTAAATGATTTGCTTTTTCCATCCATTTTTTAAGTTTATTTTCATCACAATTTTCCAGCATTTTTTTGCAATTTTCTAATTCTTCTTGAAAATGTTCTATGGATGCTAGGATATTTTCTTTATTTTGCGTAAAAATTCCCCCCCACATTAAGGGCGAAGATTTAGCGATACGACACATTCCCTTAAAAGAGGGACCGCCAAGATAAGCGATATTTCTTCTATCTTCTTCACGCATAACATAATTTGCTAAAGAAAAACTAATGGCGTGAGGTAAATGAGAAATAATCGCCGTGTGATGATCGTGTGAAATGCTATCCATAAATACAATACGCATACCAAGATGAGAGAAAATTTCCACCGCTCTTTTTTGGTGTAAATCATCAGCCACTTCACTATCGCAAAGCACACAAACAGCGTCCTTATAAAGCTCCTTAAAAGCGGCTTTTGGTCCGCTATTTTCCGTCCCTGCCATAGGATGTGCGAAAATAGTTTGCTTGATTAAAGTAGTGGGTAAGCTCTCCACTATCTTTCTTTTTGTGCTACCAAGTTCTATAATGGTCGTTGTTTTTGGCAATTCTTTTAAATTTTGTAAAATTTCTATAATGGCATTAACAGGCGTAGCGATGAAAATAATATCGCAATTTGAAAGCTTATCAAAACCAATTAATTCGTGAATCAGCCCAAGTTTTAAAGCATCTTTAGCATTTTGAGCGTCTAAATCTAACCCATAAACACTACTAATAAGTTTATTTTCTTTTAGGCAAAGTCCTAAAGAACCTCCCATTAGCCCAAGCCCTATAATTCCCACTTTCATCTATTTCCCCTAGCTATTTTAAAGATTGTTAAATTTTCTTTGCTATTATACACAATTTTTAATCACAAAATAGGTAAAGTAATATGAAAAAACTCATCAGTATTTGTGCCTTAGCACCCTTTTTGAGCGCAGCAAATATAAAAGATATTCAATTTAGCGGCTTATATCATCTCTCTAATGAAACGGCATTAAGTCTTACAGGACTTAAAAAAGGCGAAGAGTTTAACGAAGCGAAAATTAACACAGCTATTTTAAATCTTTATAAACAAAATTATTTTCAAAACATTGTCGTTGAAGAAAATAATGGAATTTTAACTTTCAAATTTAAGGAAAAACCAAGTGTCGCTAAAATCACCATCGCGGGTATAGCTTCAAATGATAGAAAACATTTAGAAAGTCTTTTGGGGCTTAAAAGAGGAACTTTGCTTGATGAGACTTCTTTAAAAGAGGCAAAAGAGAGAATTAAGGGCTATTATGAAGCAAAAAGTTATTTTGATACTGTGGTTGAAGTCAAGCAAAAAAAACTTGAAAATACAGAAAGTCTAGAGCTAGAATTTATTGTCAATCGTGGTGAAAATATCATCATAGATAAAGTTCATCTTAGCGGAAGCAAAGAGCTATCTTATGGCGATATTGAACCCGCTGTTACTAATAAAGAGCGTGAATTTATGGGCTGGATGTGGGGTAGAAACGATGGCAAACTCAAAATTTTTGAACTTGCTAACGATAGTGCTAGAATTAGCGATGAATATATGAAAGAAGGCTATTTAGATGTGCAAGTTTCTTCACCTTTTCTTAAAACATATACCGACACTTATAAGGCGGATTTGACTTATTTTATCAAAGAGGGTGAGCCTTATAAAATCGTTGATATACAAATTAAAAATCCTCTTTTTAGTGATGAAGAAAATCAAGAAATTTTAGAAGAGCTTGAATCGCAGGTTAAAGATATAGTTAATATAGAGGATGTAAGAAAAGACCTTAAAACCATAGAAACAAAAAGTGCGGATTTAGGATATGCTTTTGCCCAAGTTTTTCCCGATATCCAAAAAAATAATCAAACGCACGAGGTAAGCATTGTGTTTCAAGTCGTGCCAAATGAAAAAGTTTATATAAGAAATGTCATCATTTCAGGGAATTCACGCACGGTCGATAGAGTCGTGCGTAGAGAGCTTTTTCTCACAGAGGGCAATCTTTATCATAGAACTGACCTTCAAGAATCAATCAATGCATTAAGAAGAACCTCTTATTTTGAAAGTGTGGATATAAAAGAAGAAAGAGTTGATGAAACACATATAGATTTAGTTGTCGAAGTGAAAGAGGCTGCCACAGGAGCAATTTCAGGAGGTATAGGATATAGCTCAAGCGATGGTATGCTCCTTAACGCTTCTCTTTCGGATAGTAATATCTTTGGTTCAGGCATTAAAAGTTCAGTTAGCATAGATAAAAGTGATGAAACGCTTTCAGGCAGAATTAATATAACTAATCCAAGAATAGCCGATAGCGAATATAGTCTCGGCGGTTCACTTTATTCAAATGATTATGAGTGGAACGAATACTCAGAGCAAAATTACGGCTTTGATATCACGCTTGGTAGACAATTTTGGCGTTATTTTAATGCAAGCTTAACTTATAATTTAGAGCAAAGTGATATTTATCATCTAAGCCCAACACTTATAAGAACGGGTTATGATTTAGGTGAGACGATTAAAAGCTCTATTACTCCTGCAATAAGTTTTAACAATACAGATGATTATTATCTGCCAAGATCTGGGATTATAGCTTCTTCAAGCCTTGAATTTGCTGGCATTGGTGGGGATCAGCAATTTTTATATTCTAAATCGAATTTTAATTTTTATCAAGGTTTGGAAGATTTTATAGGCTATGATTTGATTTATCGTTATAAGGCAAGTTTTTATAAGGTGTGGGATCAAGGCTATTTGCCGATTAATCAGCGTGTTTATTTGGGTGGTATGCGTTCTTTGCGTGGTTTTGAAAACCGCACGGTAAGCCCTAGAAACCAGTGGGGCGATGAGATAGGTGGAACGATAGCTTTTGCAAATTCTTTTGAGCTTAGTTTTCCACTCATTGATAGGATTAAATTACGCGGAAGCGTATTTTTCGATTATGGTGCCATAGGTAAAACGCAAATTGACGATATGCAAAGAATGAGCACGGGCTTTGGCATAGAGTGGATTACACCTATAGGTCCTTTACAAGTTGTCTTCGCCAAGGCGCTTAATGATAAGCCCGGCGATGAAACCAGCTCTTTTGAGTTTAATCTCGGAACAAGATTTTAAAGGTTAAAAATGAATTTTACCGATATATTTTCCAAAATTAGAAAAAAACAATCAAGCCCCCACGAAGCACCTAATCACTGGGTAAAATGCCCTTCTTGCCACGCTTTGATGTATTATAAAGAGATAGAAAGCTGTTTTGATGTTTGCCCTAAATGCTCTTATCATATGAGAATTTCTGCGAGCAAACGCATAGAGCTTTTAAGCGACGCGGGAAGCTTTATGGAATTTGATAAAAATTTGGAAGCAATCGATCCTTTAAAATTTGTCGATAGTAAATCTTACAAAAAGCGTTTAAGCGAGGGAGAGAGTAAAACAGGGCGTAAAAGCTCCGTTATAAGCGGAGAATGCACAATCAATGGCTTAAAGACTCAACTTGTTGTTTTTGATTTTGCCTTTATGGGAGGAAGTTTTGGTTCTGTGGAGGGCGAAAAAATCGTCCGTGCCGTGCAAAGAGCCATTAGCACAAAAAGCTCTTTAGTTATCGTTAGTGCAAGTGGGGGCGCTAGAATGCAAGAAAGCACCTACTCTTTAATGCAAATGAGTAAAACAAGTGCCGCTTTAAAACTTCTTAGTAAAGAAAAATTGCCCTACATTAGCATTTTAACAGACCCAACCTTTGGTGGAGTTTCAGCCTCTTTTGCTTGGCTTGGAGATTTAATCATCGCGGAGCCGGGCGCACTTGTGGGCTTTGCAGGTGCAAGAGTGATTAAGCAGACCATAGGAGCAGACTTACCTGAGGGCTTTCAAAGGGCTGAGTTTTTACTTGAACACGGACTCATTGACAACATAGTAGAAAGAGCCGCTCAAAAGCAATTTGTCAGCGATGCTTTGAAATTTTTTAGCGGAAAATAATTTGCAACTTAATATTTTCTATTTGCAAAAAAGCGAGGATTTGGCATTTTTGAGTGAAAAATATACAAAACTTATCTCCAAATACGCCATCTTAAAAGAGCATAATCTTTTTGATAAAAAAGTAGCAAAAGCTCAAATTCAAGGAGTTCAAAACGCACAAAAAAGCTATGAAGAAGCCTTTTTACCTCACAAAAAAGGTTTTTGTGTGCTGTTAGATGAAAGAGGAACAGAACTTAATAGCCTTGAATTTGCAAAATTGCTAGAAAATAAAAGTGAAATGAGTTTTTTTATAGGTGGCGCTTATGGTTTTAGAGCGCAAATGCTTAATCAATTTGACTTTAATCTCGCCCTTAGTCGCCTAACCTTAGCACATCATTTTGTAAAAATTTTGTTGTTAGAGCAACTTTATAGGGCTTTTTGTATTAATCATAATCACCCATATCACAAATAGGAGTTTTAATGAAAACAAGCGATTTAAAATTTTTTGAAAATTTCTTACAAGAGCGTAAAAAAATCATCTTAGAAAATATCCAAAGCAATTCAAAAGAAATCGAGGCTTTGCATAATTCAGCGCCAAGTGATAGTGTCGATTTTTCAACCATAGAGATTAATTCCCAAATCGACTTTGCCATTAGTGCGAATTTAAAACAAGAATTAAAAGAGATAGAGGAATCTCTTAAAAAAATTCAGCATAAAAATTATGGTATTTGTGAATCTTGCGATGAGCTTATCGATATAGAGCGGCTTAAAGTAAAACCTCACGCGAGATATTGTATTGTTTGTAGGGAAATCGTAGAAAAAGGAAATATGCAATGAAAATTCGACTCTTTATTTTAGCAAGTTTGATTTATATCGCTTTAATTGTAGCTTTTATGTTTTATCTTAATTTGGGCTATTATGAGCTTGTTTTGGGAACTTTTGCTTTAAATTTACCCATTATGCTTTGGCTTATTTTACCCTTAGTTTTTTATTTTGTCTTAGCCTTAACACATATGAGCTTTTATGCTTTTTTAAGATATTTAAAATTCAAACATTTCTTTAAAGATGCGGCGAAATTTGAGGACTTTGCTAAAGATTTGCTTTTAGAAAAAGAAAGCAAAATTTCTTTTTACACCAAAGAATTTAAGCGAGTAAGTGAGCTTTGTAAAAGCTTAAAAAATGGCACAAAAAATGCCGATTTTCACGCCATTAACGACCTTTTGGATTTGCTTGAAGCTCTCAAAAAAGGCGAAACGCAAAATCTTAACAAATTTAAACTTGATAAAAATAACCCTCTCATTTTACAAAACGAAAAAAATCGTCTTAAAAATGACTTAGATTATGCCTATTCTAAACTTAAAAATTTAAATGAAATTAGCACAGAGTTTGAAAAATTAGCTTTTGAAATGGTGCTTCAAAAAGGCACTTATGAGCAAATTAAAAATCTTAAAATAAGCAAAACAAATGAGCAAATTTTAAGCCTTATCAAGCGTTTTAAGGATGGCAATTTAGAACTTTCTTTAGCTGAATTTGAAGTCTTAATCGAAATGGCAAATTTAAATGAGGCTGAGTATTTATCTGCTGCAAAAATGTGTGTTAAATGCTTTAATCCAGACGCTATTATTAATATTTTCTTAAAAATTAAAAATACTAAAAGCGAAGCTTTAAGAGCTTATTTATATTTATTAGCCGAGTTTTCTATGTTTGAGGAATTAGAAAATCAAATTAGAAATAAGGAAGAATTGAGCGATTTTAAAGCCGTTCTTGCCTTAAGAGAAAAAAATATTAAATTTGATTTAAATCGCCTTATCGTATGATTGATTTTAAAGCAAATCCCTTATTTTTAGCACCTATGGCAGGTTTTACAGACCCGCCTTTTCGTAGTGTTGTTAAGCAATTTGGTGCTGATGTTACTATAAGTGAAATGATAAGCTCAAATGCCTTAGTTTATGAGAGTCAAAAAAGCCTCAAAATGCTTGAAAAAACACCTTTTGAAACGCCTTATATCGTGCAAATTGCTGGAGGAGATGAAGAAATTCTCAAAAAAGCGGTCTTAATCTTAAATGAACTCGATTTTATAGACGGCATTGATTTTAATTGCGGTTGTCCTGTCAATAAGGTCGTTAAACAATGTGCAGGCAGTGCTTTGCTTGAAAATTTAGACCTTTTTAAAAGACTTGTTGGAGTGATTAAAACACATAATAAAAAGCAATTTACAAGCGTGAAATTTAGATTAGGTTTTAATGATAAATACCCTGAAAAAATGGCAAAAATTTGCGAAGAGCTTGGGGTCGATTTTATCAGCATACACGGACGAACGAGAAAGCAACTTTATAGCGGAAGTGCGGACTATAACTCCATAGCTAAGGCAAAAAAAAGCGTGAAAATCCCCGTCATTGCTAATGGCGACATTAACGCTCAAAATGCTAAAGAAGTGCTTAAAATCACTGCTTGCGAAGGCTTGATGATAGGTAGAGCGAGTGTGGGGAATCCTTGGATTTTTTACGAAATTAAAGAGGGGAAAAGCGTGGATAAAGCACTTAAAAAGCGAATTATCTTAACGCATTTTGAAGAGATGATAAAGCATTATAAGGCTATGGGAGTGAGCATTTTTCGCAAACATCTACACGAATACTCTAAAGGACATAAAGACGCTTCCGCTTTTAGGGATATGATAAACCGCATTGATGATGTAAATTTAATGCGAACAAAAATCGAGGAATTTTTCTAAATTTAAAGTCAAGGATAAAAGGTGAGCTTAGAAAAACTTAGGAAAAAGTTAAAAGATGAAAATTTAGCTTCCGTTTTTGGAGAAATTACAAAAATTTCCGCCACAAATATAGAAATTCAAGGACTTAAAACGAGTGTTGGTGATATAGTAAGACTCATTTCAAATGAAAATGAAAATTTGCAAACTTTAGCTATGGTCGTGGAGGTCAAAGCACAATTTAGCTACCTTAGCCCCTTCTCTTTCATCGAGGGCTTTAAGATAGGAGATAGAGCTTTTTTAAGCGATGCGGGAATGCAAATTGGCGTAAGCGATGCACTTTTAGGGCGAGTGGTTGATCCTTTTATGAAGCCAAAAGATGGTAAAGGAGCGATTGAAATTAGCAAGTTTATGCCTATAATGCGTCCGCCCATTGATGCGATGAAAAGAGGTTTGATTGAAAAAATTTTTCCCACAGGAGTTAAAACTATTGATGGGCTTTTAACTTGCGGTGTGGGGCAAAAACTTGGAATTTTTTCTGGAAGTGGCGTGGGTAAATCAACCTTAATGGGTATGATAGTCAAAAATTCAAAAGCCCCCGTCAAGGTCATAGCACTCATCGGTGAAAGAGGGCGTGAAATCCCTGAATTTATCCAAAAAAATCTTGATGGAAAGCTAGATAATACCGTCATCATCGTGGCTACAAGTGATGATAGTGCTTTAATGCGTAAATATGGTGCTTTTTGTGCGATGAGTGTGGCGGAGTATTTTAAAGAGCAGGGCAAAGATGTGCTTTTTATTATGGATAGCGTTACGCGTTTTGCTATGGCACAAAGAGAGATAGGCTTGGCTTTAGGAGAGCCGCCTACGACTAAGGGCTATCCGCCAAGTGTGTTAAGTCTTTTGCCTCAACTTATGGAAAGAACGGGAAAAGAAGAGGGTAAGGGCACAATCACGGCATTTTTTACCGTTCTAGTCGATGGTGATGATATGAGTGATCCTATAGCCGATCAAAGCAGGTCAATTCTTGATGGGCATATCGTGCTAAGTAGAGAGCTAACGGACTTTGGGATTTATCCGCCTATTAATATCCAAAATTCAGCCTCAAGGGTGATGAGCGATATTATCAGTGATACGCATAAAAATAATGCAAGGAAATTTAAACGCCTTAGCTCACTTTTGAAAGAAAATGAAGTGTTACTTCGCATAGGAGCCTATCAAAAGGGCAGCGATAAAGAGCTTGATGAAGCCATTATGAAAAAGGACTTAATGCAAAAATTTCTTAGCCAAACTCCAGAGCAAAGTGTGGAATTTGCCGAAACCTTAGAACTTTTAAGTCAAATCAATGCTCAAGTCGCCCCTCAGCCAGTAAGCATCGCTACTCTGCCTAATCCTAACAGCTAAAGCCACTTTTTATCCGCGGTAAAGCTTACGGAAAGCCAGATTTTATAACTTGGAATTTCAAGGGCTTTTTCTATGCGTTCTCTTATAAGGTCAAATTCATTAAGACTTTTGACTTGGAAATTTTTTTGCATTAAGATATTGACTTCTACCATATAAAATCTACCCGATTTAGCCACATGCGTATCATAATCGCTAAAGCCAAATTCCTCGCTTAAATTCTCCATAATTTTTGTAATCTTCTCATCAAGCTCCAAAGGTGCAAGCATTATCAAGTCTTTAAAATTTGCTATCGCTATGCGAAGAGGTGTGAAAATAAGCACTAAAGAAAGTAAAGCCAAAAGTGTAGGGTCTATATAAAAAGCAAATTCTTTTTGCCATGCAAATTCCCAAAAAGAACAAAACCAAATCGTCCCAAAAGCCACCAAAGCACCCAAATATAAAACGCAGTCAATTCTCCACTCGGCATTATCTACTTGAATCAAATCAGAGCCTAATTTCTGTGTATAAAAACGCGTATAAATAAAAAGCACAGCACAAAAAATAAAAGCACAAGCACTATAAACAGCTGCTCCACCAAAAGCCACTTTGTAGCCTCCATTTAATAAACTATGTAGAGCATCAAAAAGAGCATAAGTGCATACAAGCACTAAAATAAGGGACTTAAAAAGATTAACCATAGGTTCAAAACGCCCATAGCCGTATTGAAAAATTTCATCATCTTCTTTATAAATATAACGCGAAGTTAGCACACTCAAAGCACCAAGAGCCACGCTTATAAGGGCTACAAAGCCATCAAAAATCACTGCCATAGACTTGATAAAAATTCCAAAACCTATACCAAAAATAGCTAAAATCAAAGCACAATACATAGAAACTTTAAGGACAAATTGTTCTTTTTGATTGATTTTTTTAAAGTCTTGAGCCTGATTGGCTCTTACACTTTTTGTCATTTTACGCCCTTTTTGATAAATTTTAACGCATTTTACGCATTTTAGAGCGAGAAAGTTTAAAAATTTGAGAAGCACTTGCTTCGTGTAAATTTTTATCTATTATTTTAATTTTGTGTTTTTTAGCTAAAAAAAGGGCGTAACTAAGCTTAAAAGGCTTTTTGTGTTTATTTGCCGAGCTTGAATAAAGCCAATCGTGTTTTTGTAAAAATTTTGCGTGTTTGCCATTTTTTACAATTCTTAAAGCCTTTTGATTAGGGTAAATAAAGGTCGTTTTTTGTGCTTTTCTTACTAAATTTTTAAAATGTTTTGGCACTCTTGTAAAGCTTAAAAGTGTGGAAAAATGTGCCATAGTAATAAGACAAGGCGTGTTTGATGGGCGATTTTTAAGCTTGTTTAATAAAGCTTTGTCTTTACTTAAAAAACCAGCCGTTGTGTCCGTTTGACAAAGATAGATTTTCATAACCGATGTTAATAAAATAATACAAACAATAGACTAATTAAAGCTTGTCAAATATGAGAACTTATAAATATAAATCATACACAAAAATGTATGATTTATAATGATTTTCATCATAAGCTCTCATTTTAAATCTTTCATTGCGAGATAAAGTTTTCCACCCCAGGACCTAAAGGTAAATTAAAGATGAAAACCCACACATAAAGTAAAGCCGACCACGACACGAAAAACGCCACAGAATAAGGTAACATAAGGCTTATTATCGTTCCCATACCAACATTTTTTTGATATTTTATAGCAAAGCTAAGAATAATAGGCATATAACTCATTAAAGGCGTAATAATATTTGTCGTAGAATCGCCAATACGATAAGCCGCTTGAACAAGCTCAGGAGCATAGCCAAGTAACATAAACATAGGCACGAAAACAGGTGAGATTAAAGCCCATTGTGCTGAAGCAGAAGCAACAAAAAGATTAATAAAAGCACAAATAGCTATGAATAAAAGTATTAATAAACCTGAATTTAAATCCAAATTTTTAAGAAAAATAGCTCCTTTAATGGCAGTATATTGACCAATATTGCTCTGTGCGAAAAGAGAGATAAATTGTGCGGCGAAAAAAATGATAACTAAGTACATCGCCATAGTTTTCATTCCCTCACTCATAGCATTAACCACATCAGTGCTTGTCTTAAAACTTCCACTTAAAAAACCATAAATTACACCCGGTATAGCAAGAAGGAAAAAGACAAAAAATATAATTCCAACAATGAAAGGTGATTTTATAAAAGAACCTGTTTCCGCATTTCTAAAAAGGCTATCTTGAGGTAAAATCATTACCAAAACTACCGCTACATAAAGTAAGGCGCCCAAAGAAGCGAGAATCATAGCTCTTTTTTCTCTCGCATTCATATCTTCAATAGCCTCAACTTGCGAATCTTCTCGGTATGTGCCAAGCCGTGGCTCAATAATCTTGTCAGTAATCAACGCTCCAATAATAGCAATTAAAAAGGTGGAAACAAACATAAAATAATAATTTACTTCAGGTCCCACAACATAATTTGGATTTATGATTTGTGCGGCACTTTGCGTAATACCTGCTAATAAAGGGTCCACAGTCGAAATGAGTAAATTAGCGCTATACCCACCAGAAACCCCAGCAAAAGCTGCTGCTAAACCAGCTAAAGGATGGCGTCCTATGGAATAAAAAAGCATAGCTGCAAGTGGGGTTAGCACCACATAGCCTATGTCCGAAGCTAAATTTGATAAAATCCCAGCCAAAACGACAAAAAAGCTTATTAAAGCCTTAGGCGCACTTAGAACTAAAGCCTTTAAAATACTCTTAAGATAACCAGAATGCTCAGCTATACTAATGCCTATCATCGCTACAAGGACAACACCAAGGGGCGGAAATTTAGCGTAATTTTCCACGAAAGTATTAGTGAATTTTACAAAGGATTCCATACTTAGCAAATTCACAATTTGTATATTTCTATCCCCAAAATTTACGCTTAAATTAAAATAAGACGCTAAAGCTGAACTTACCATCAATATAATGGTTAAATAAATAAAAATCATAGCTGGATGCGGAAGAGCATTACCCAGCTTTTCAACAAAATTAAGAAAAGAAAATCGTTTTTGTTCCATTTAAAACTCCTTGAAATAATAAAAATGGCTATAAAATACGGAAGCTTGTTTCAAGCTTCCGTAGAATTAGCAATCTATCATAATTTGATAGAAGTAAGCTGCTTCTCTATTTTTGTCATTTCTTGAGGCTGAATTTGTGGTTCAACCTTAGCCAAGTAAAATGATACGAGGATATTAACAAACATGGCAATCAATAAAAGTGGTGCAGTGCGTTTAATAATATCCATAGGCGAAACCTTAGCAAAACCAGCTAAAGCGATAATCCCCCCAGCAATGGGCGAAGCAGCACGCCCTAAACAAGAGGCAATTTCAATCGGTAAAACTAAAGTAATAGGTGCCACTCCAAGCCTTGTAGCAATATCAGGTGCCAATCTTCCAAAAGCATTAAAAGCAGCAATTCCACTTCCCATAATCATAGCAAAGCCATAAACCAAGAAACTTAATACCGCAATACTCACTAGCACAGCAAGACTAGCAAATTCACCCTCTTGACCTAGAGCGCTCATTGCATCAGCTAAAATTCTTACTCCACCAAGTGCCTTAATACCCTCCGCAAAAACGCCTGCTGCAATGATAATGCTCACCACACTGACAAAAATTTCTGCCATAGCCTTTAAGATGACAACCATATCTTCACCAAGTTTTCTAGCGTCTTTGTGTCTTGCAAATTCCACAATAAAAACCAAAGCAATGCTTACAAAATTCGCCGTTATCACATCAAGCTTGATCCCTAAAAAATATGCCGAAAACAAAAATACCACAGGCAACCAAGGAAAGAGTATGTAGAGGGTAGGGCATTTTGGATCGATGATTTCAGGAGCTTCGACCTCATCGCAAAGCACACCTTTAGCTCTATCTCTTTTATCCACCCAAGCAAAATAAAAAGGAATTAAAACGGCAATCACAGCTACATAAGCCAAAACGACCCAAAGTTGATAATTTAAGAAAAGTCCTACGACATTGTCTTTTTGACCGACCATATCTGCCATATTAATGGAATTTCCATCTTTTGGACCATAATCAAGAGCGATTAAGGATAGCACACAAACGGCAGTAATAGGACGAATCTTAAGTGCGATTAATACAGGATAAATACAAGCTAAAAGCAAAAGTAAAAGTCCAGCATAGCTTGAGATGACGATTTTAAGAGCCATACCTACGATGAAAGTGCCACTTAGGATTAAATATTTGTTTTTAATCTTGCCAAGCGGCTTATTAGCCAAAAAAGCAAGTTTTGCAGAAGCATTAATGTGCTTCATATAGGCTGCAAAACCCGCCACACTCATAATAATAAGCCCCACGCCAGCAAGTTGAGTTTTAAAAGTCGCTGTGATAAAGGCAAAGCTATCGAGAATAACATCTAAAAAACTTGCACTTTCTCTAGAAGGAGCTTTTGGTATAGGTGTGCCAAAATAATAAAATGCAAAGATTAAAATAATCATACCTGAAAATAAAAAGGTGAAAATGGGATTATACTTTTTGAGGATATAATACGCCACAACCACCACGGCAAAGAGGGTCGAAACGATAGCCATATGAAATCCTTTTTTTTGAAAAATTTAGCATCATTTTGACAAAAATTAAATTTTATAAAGCTTAAAAGCTATTATAAATTTTCGCAAATTTTTTCGAACTCCTTATAATACTTCCACGAAGCTACGATGTCAGGACGATGAGTTTTGATTTCTTGAAGATCTTTTTCAATGATTTTATTTAATTTTAACGATAAAACATTGTTGTGTTTTAAAAAATTTAAAATATCTTTTTCGCAAATTAAATCTTTTTTAACGCCATCAATATATTTTTTTAACTCTTGGATGTATCGTGCAATAAATAATTTTATATTTTTTAAGTTTTTATTTTTTAGAAAATAATGTTCTTTATCTTTTTCCATTAAAACAAAAACATTATCTAAAATAAAATTTGAATTAAATATGTATGGAGTAATGTTGATATAATTTTCCAATTCGCTATGAAAATATGGGATGCTAATCCACACATCAAATGTGTCAAACAATATTTTTGCCGGCAAATGATTAAGACCTGCATAAAAATTAACTTTTTTCTCAAAAATAAAACGATATTTTTCATTACAAGGTGTAAAATTAAGTCTTTTTGAAAGTATATGATAAGTTTCAAATGCGTTTTGATATGATAAATCTGTATCAAAATTTAATGCAATTTGTTTATTCTGCTTTAATATTTTTAACCTAGCATCTAAATTAAATATAAATTTTTTCATATTCTCCCTCTATAAGTGAATATAGTGCATTTATATCAGGTTTATAATCCTGACAAGTTTTTTGAAAATTATAAATTATTTGAGGGAACTGAAAATTTGTATCAAAAGCTGTAATTTGCCTCATATTCATATTAATATTTTCATTTGTAAGGCGATTGTGAATATGATTTAAACAAGTTTTAATGCGGGAGATAGGATCTCTTAAAGCAAATAAAATTTTATACTCTCCATCAATGAGATAACAATTTTTCTCATAGTATTTATCTGAATTTGGACATAATGTTACCAAGTTTTTCTCTTTAGATAAAGAATTATTGTAATTTACAATAAAGGTGCTTTTACCACTTATTCCCCAAACACCAACTTTTAATCCACACAAACGAAAAAAATGATGCATAGCTTCACTTCCACTACAAGAATTAAACATCAACACAAACTCATACCTCCTCGGCAAAGGCAAGTTCATCTCCCAAGCCATCTCAGCAGGGATTAGTCTATAATCAAGATTAGCATTGATATAATCTAAAGCTTCCTTACTTAGCTTTAAGGCTTGTTGTTTTAAATTTCTTTTTAAGTTTTGTTTATCTTCTTCATCGCATTCTATGAATAAAAGCTCATTTAAAATATCAGGATTTAACAAAGGAGGATAAGGGTGATTTTCTTTTTCATATCTTTCTTTAAATTCTTTAGAGTTTAACCATAAAGCTACTTCATCTAAGTGTTGTATCACAAAAGAAAAATTTAAAACAATGAGATTTTTTAAAGGGCTATAAGAAGTTTCAAAAAGTGTTCTTAATTCTTTTGTTTGAAAGATTTTTTTAAGATGATGGATTTCAAAGCCCTCTAAGTTCGGAAGGATTTCTAAGTTTTGTTTTAATTCTTTGAAAAAACCATAGTTTCTTTTTGCTTCCTTAATTTCTTTAAAGAGTTTTAAATACCCTCCCTTGTACCAAGCTTGATTTGCTTTGATGAGGACTTGACCTAAAAGATAAGAAAGATGAAATTTACATTCTAAGCCTTGTTGATAATCACTGCATTGATTAAGTGGTGGGTAGTTAAGCTGGGGAAAGATTGCTGTAAGTTCTTTGTAGATTTTGTGATTTTTGTGATTTTAAGAAGGTGAAAGATTAAAGAAAGAGGATT
>NZ_JANURX010000012.1:0-42720 GCF_030250085.1 Campylobacter felis | reverse complement strand
CAAATTTTTGGGAGGGTTTATTGCTAGGAAGTGGAAATTTTAAAGGAAATCCTATGCGAACGCATATTGTTTAGCACCTTTTCCTAGAGAGCTTTTTGCTGTGTGGCTTAAGCTTTTTAAAGAAAGTTTAGAATGCGTTTATAAAGAGCCAGAGCATCAAAGACTGATTTTTCAAAGAGCTGAAATGATAGCACAAAGATTTCAATATGTGCTGTATGAGAGTAAATGTGTCCGCTAATGTAATGAGAGAAATTAAATGATAGCCTTGCATACTTTTGTGATATTTAAGTAAGATTTAAAAATTTTCAAATTCATCGCGTCTATCATCACAAATTTTTTTAGCAACATCAACGCTCATTTCGTAAAAAACTGCATTTAAGGATTTAGGTACGCTATTTTCTAACTCATATTTTTCACTCAAAGCTTTATAGACTGCATCATTTTCATCACAATCTACAGCTATACTTCCAAGGTAAGGGTATAGTAAATATCCAACAGGTGCAGTGTCAAAAACCATCGTTAAGCTTGTTTTGGGAAAGTGCGTTTTCATAAATTGTAAAAATTCTTCCCGTGCCTTATTATCAGTATGTTTTTTATCAAATGGGTTTTTTCCTTCCTTGTATTCTTTATAGATATAAGCACGGTTATAGACCTCATTGAAGCAAAGCCAAAAAGACTTTTTATTGATTGAAAGGGTATATTCTTGGATAGTTTCACAAGCAATAGGCATTTTAATCCTTTAAGTTTTTAATGTTATTGATGAAGATAACTTTCTTAGAATTTAGATGGGAATTGTAACATGGATAATCTTAATATTTTTTGAGTTTAAAGATATGTTTATTTTTATGATATACAATGAGCTATAGGTTTGTATATAGTTGAGTGGAGCTATGATGAGTAATAATATAAAAACAATTAAAGAATTGCTTTTGATAGGCAGTAATGATAAGATAAACTACCATATCCCAAGCTATCAACGGGGCTATAAGTGGAAAACGCAGCAGGTAAATGCCCTGCTTGATGATTTGAAAGAGTTTTTAGACTCACAAGAACAAGCGAAGTTTTATTGCCTACAACCCATTATGGTGCAAAAAGTTGATGACAAATACAATGTCATTGATGGGCAACAAAGGCTTACGACTCTCTATCTTATCGCTAAGGTGCTAGACTTAAGCGTAAAATGCACGATAGAGTATGAAACAAGAGGGGATAGCACGGAGTTTTTAAAAACTTTAGGGCGTGAAAACGAAGGTTCTAGCGATAATGCCACATTTAAAGGTATGGATTATTACTTTATGCAAAATGCTTACAACACGATTGAAAAGTGGTTTGATAATAATAGCAAAAAAGAAGCGATAAAAAGGCTGCTCCTAGCAGACAAAACGAGCGAAAAAGAAAAATATGTCGGCGTGATTTGGTATGAAAGTAAAGAGGATGAAACAGATCTTTTTGCAAATGTCAATAGCGGAAAAATCCCGCTAAATGATGCCGAGCTTATCAAAGCACAACTTTTATTAAAAGATGAAGCAAAAGACACACAAGAATTGCGGCAGATAGAGATTACAAAAGAGTGGGATTCTATGGAATATGCCCTGCAAGATGATGAGTTTTTTAGCTTTTTAGTCAAGGATAAAAAGAGTTATGACACAAGGATTTTACTGCTATTTGAGATATATTGTGGTGATGAAGTGTGTGATAAAAAAGATAAATCCCACGCCGTGTTTGAGTTTATACAAGATAAGCTTACAGATTCAAAAGTGGATTCTAAAGAAAATCCCAAAGAGTGCTTTTGGCAGGAGATTAAAAAAATCTTTCTTACCCTTACATCGTGGTATAAAGACTCAAAACACTATCATCTCATCGGCTTTTTACTTACTCAAAATGAAAGCCTAGCAGGTCTATATAATTTAGCGAAAAAACAAACAAAAAGTGAGTTTATAGAAAAAACGATAAAAGAAAAAATTACAGGTAAAATTACAGATAAAAAAAGCGGCGATGAGTTTCAAAAAGCAGTGTCATCTTTACAATATGGCGATGATAGCAGCAAGCTAAAATCCATTTTACTACTCTTTAATATGCTTTCTTACATAGACTCACAGCTCCGCTTTAGCTTTGATATATACAAAGACAAAAAATGGGAGCTTGAGCATATCCACGCCCAGCAAGATGAAGCAAAAAATATAAAATCCACAAATAAAGCAAAAGAATGGCTACAAATCGCCAAGCAGATTCTTAACAACGCCAAAGATATTGCAAACATACAAAATGCGGAGCAAAGCGATAAGGAATCATCGCCTAAGATTAAAGCAATACCACAAACCTTAGAAAAAGTGCTAAATTTGCTAAACAAAGTGGAAAATAAAAAAGAAAAAAATGAGAAGCTAGACGATAGTGAAGCTAAAGATTTTAAGAAATGTGTCAATGATGTCTTTGAGATATTTAAAGGCGAGGAACTACACACAATAGGCAATCTAACCTTGCTTGGCAAGAGCGAGAATATCTCTCTTAGCAATGCTGTCTTTGCAATGAAGCAACAAAGGATAAAAGAGCTAGAGCAAAAGGGCAAGTTTATCCCCCTTTGCACACGCAATGTATTTTTAAAATACTATACAAAAGAGCAGAATATCTCTCAAGCACTCTTTTGGAGTGAGCAAGATAGCAAAGACTATCAAAAAGCAATCATTGATAAGATACAAGAGTATCTATTCCCTAAAAAATCTTAAATAAGGATAGCAAATGGATACACAAGCAATATCGTTTAAAGCCCTAACACAAAAATACACGATCAAAATCCCTAGAATCCAACGCGACTACGCACAAGGCAGAAAAAACGCACAAAAGATAAGAGAAAAATTTGTGAAAGATTTATTTGAGTCCTTAAAAAATGATAAAACGCTACATTTGCAGTTTGTCTATGGAAGCGTAAAAAATGGTAATGATTTTATCCCCCTTGATGGGCAGCAAAGGCTCACAACTCTCTATCTTTTGCATTGGTATATCGCAATGCAAAATAATACGACAGAATCCTATCTAGCAAACTTCACTTATGAGACTCGTTCTAGCTCAAGGGAATTTTGCAAGGCTTTGAGTGAGAATACGCAGAAGTTTTACCAAGCAATGCAAGAAGCATTAGCACAAATACAGGAGAAAAAGAAAAGTAAGAGTAATGAAACAATCCTATCTACAACTATCAAAGATCAAGCGTGGTTTCTACCCTTTTGGGAGCAAGACCCCACTATACAATCTATGCTTACAATGCTGGATTCTATCCATACACAAGCGAGCAAATCTAGCCTAGATACTCTCACGCTAGAGCGTTTATATAACAATTTAGATAAGCTTACTTTTTCTTTGATTGAGATTAAAGATTTTGGGCTAGATGATGAGCTATATATCAAAATGAATGCTAGAGGTGCGCCACTTAGTGAATGGGAAAATTTTAAGGCAGCATTTGAAGGCTTTTTGGGTGAGAAGTTTGGCGAATATTGTAAAGAGATTTCACAAAAGCTTGATAATGAATGGCTAGAGACTTTGTTTAACTATGTGAAATATCAGGGCGAAGAGAAGCAAATGGAGCGTATAGAGACAGCACAAAGCTATATGCTAAACATTATCAAATATCTATGCGAAATGCTTTATTACAAAGCAAATGAAAATGAAAAAAGCTCATTTGATTGGGATAAGGTGCATTTTAGTCAAACTGAATCAAATAATGATGAAGCAAAATCTAGTCAAGGCAAAATCAAAGATTCTACCCAAACACAAAACATTCATAGTATGTATAAAATTTTTGAAACACAAGAAGAACTAGAGATTCTTATCTATGTTTTTGATAACTTTGACAAGATAAAAGATGAAGCAGAAAAGATTTTTATAAACTTTACTACAACAATAGGCGAAAGCGTAGGGGATAAAGTTTGTATTTTTGATAAAAAAGATACAAAAAATTCCAATGAAATTACAAGCGGAAAAGAGCTTTTTGCTGCAATGGTGCAAGATGAATATTTGAGTAAAAAAGACGCTCTCTATCTTTTTGCTCTTATCTCTCTTATGAAAAAGCAGGACAAAAATAAGATTGACAAACTGCGTGAGATAAGAAACTATTGCGAGAAGCAAAGGGACTTATCTAGTGGTGCATTATTCTATAAAAGCACAATACAAGATGATATGGGAAAGCATATCGTAGAATGTGTGAAGATTTGTGATAATGATATAACAACTAAAGATGAGATTATGCGAAAATTTGAAAATCATCGATATTTCAAAGGGGATATGCGACTTTTGCTTGGTGAAAATAAAGCAAATGGGAAAGAGCCTTTAGATGAAATTGATAAAGCAATGCTAGAAAATGCTAAAACTATCTTAAACACAACGCCCACACATCGCATTATCGCTAATCTTATTTATCACAGATTTAATTGTAATTTTTGGTTAGGTCGGACTTATGATAAGGGTAAATTTCTCTTTGGCGACACAGAGGCTTGGCATATTATGCTGACACAAAATTGTAAAAATAACGATAGTGTAAAAAATGCTTTTCAGGCTATGTTTAAAAATGGAATAAAAAGTAGCGATGAGCTGTGTAAAAAATTTGCACCATATCAATGGCAGTATTATTTCATCAAATACAGCAAGATCTTTTTTAAAGAGAATCATAATGTCTTTACTTGGCGATGTGAAAAAGCAGATACGCTAGAAATATATAGACTTGTTAATTACAAATCCGCGGAGGGTAAGGCAAGTGGCGAGAATCCGCAAAAAGGCACGCATAATCCATTTTTAGAAGTTGTAGAAATCAAACTGAAGGAAAAGGGCTTTGAAGCATATTATGAGACAGGGGAAAATATCCAAAGTAAAGGGCATTTTGTAGCAATCAAAGACCAATACGAAATACGATGCGAAAATAATAGCTTTGTGCTAACGCCCCTTAGTGATGAGTATAAAAAGGCTTTAGAGAAATCATCACTGAAACCTAGTAACAAAAACTTTACAATCTCACTCACAGACCACAAAGACATTATAGAAACACTTATTGACTTATTTAAAAGCTCTAACAATCCTAACTAAAACAAAGTCCTAGCCCTTACTTACTAGCTTGGGCTTTCTTGTAAATTTTTAAATAAGTTTAAATCAAAACGATACGAGCTTGTAAGCAGTAGTTGGTAGGTTTTTTATAAAGCTTTTGTCTTTATAAAATATCTTTAAAACCTTCCTTGCTTTAATCCTTTAACATAGTTAAGCACTTTTGTGCTATAATTTCGATTTGTTAAGGAAGATGAAATGTTTGCTAAACTTATGCAGAGCTATTCTAAGGGAAATTTAATCTTGCAAATTTGCGTTGGTATAGTGCTTGGAATTTTTGTGGGTTTGTTGTCTAAAGATGTAGCTGTGGTGGCAAATTTTTTAGGAATTTTATTTACTAGTGCGCTTAAGGCTATCGCACCTATGCTTGTGTTCATTCTTATTTTAACTTCCATTTGCACGAAAGATTTCACACAAAAAAGTGCAAAAATGAAAAATATCGCTTTTTTATACATTGTAGGAACATTTTTAGCTTCTGCTTGTGCTGTTGGGATAAGCTTTTTGGCGCCAACAGAGCTTGTTTTAGAAGGTGTGGAAAAAGCTTCACAAAGCTCTCCTGCTTTTATGAGTGAAATTTTTAAAGATTTGATTTTAAAAATCGTAGATAATCCTATAAACGCTCTTTCAAGTGGGAATTATTTGGGAATTTTAGCTTGGGCTATTGCTGGGGGAGTGGCACTTAGACACTGCTCAAAAGAGGCAAAACAAGTTTTTGTGGATATTAATGAGGGTGTTTTAAAAATCGTGCAATTTATTGTCAAATTGGCTCCTTTTGGAATTTTTGGCTTGGTGGCAAATTCCGTTGCTAGCACGGGTGCGGCGGGGCTTATCAGCTATGCAAAACTTTTGCTTGTTTTGGTGGGGACTATGCTTTTTGTAGTTTTTGTAATTAATGCCTTAATTGTCTTCATTTATACGCGTAAAAACCCTTTCCCACTCATTTTTATTTGCCTTAGAGAAAGTGCGTTTTTTGCTTTTTTCACGCGTAGTTCAGCGGCAAATATCCCTGTAAATATGGCACTTTGTGCTAAACTTGGCATTGACAAAGAGCTTTATAGCATTTCTATCCCGCTTGGAGCGACTATTAATATGGGCGGTGCGGCTGTTACCATAGCAGTTTTGAGCCTTGCGGCAGCTTATACCGTTGGGATTGAGGTTAATTTTTTTCAAGCTTTTTTACTGAGCATTATCGCAACTTTTGCAGCGTGCGGAGCTAGTGGAGTGGCGGGTGGCTCACTGCTTTTAATCCCTCTTGCTTGTTCTTTGTTTAATATCAATTATGATGTGGCAATGAAGATCGTGGCGATAGGCTTTATCATAGGTGTGATACAAGATAGTGTTGAAACCGCACTTAATAGCTCTACCGATGTGCTTTTTACGGCGATTTGTTCAAAAGATGATTTGCGTTTATAAAGTGGGATAGTATGAAGCATTTGATTACGACTAGGGATTTTGATAGGGGCGAGATTGAAGCGCTTTTTGAAGATGCGCGTGAATTTTTAGATGAAAAGCCTAGAGTTTTGCTTGAAGGAAAAAGTGTAACGACTATATTTTTTGAAAATTCCACTAGAACGCTATCAAGCTTTGAAAGTGCGGCTAGAAGGCTTGGAGCTAGGGTTTTAAGACTAGATGTTTCAAGGTCAAGCTCAAGCAAGGGCGAAACGCTTTATGATACGGCAGCAAATTTGGACGCTATGGGACCTCACGCTATTATAGTAAGGCATCAGCACTCAGGTGTGCCTTATCTTTTAGCTAAACACTTACATTGTCCCGTTTTAAACGCAGGAGACGGAAAGCACGCTCATCCTAGTCAGGCTTTGCTTGATTTATTTACCATTAAAGAGCATTTTAAAGACGATATTGTGGGAAGAAAAATTCTCATCGTGGGTGATGTAAAAAATTCGCGTGTTGCTGCTTCAAATATAGAACTTTTAGGGCGTTTTGGACTTGACATCACTTTAGTTGCACCGCCACATTTTATGCCTAAAACTTCACTTAAAAGCTCTTATGAATTAAGCGAAAAATTAGTCAAAGAAGCGGATATCATTATGAGTTTGAGAACGCAAACAGAAAGACACCAAAAGGCGATTTATGCTTCCTTGAAAGATTATGCTAATGATTTTTGTATTCGTTCAAATTTATTAGCTAAAAATCCTAAGCTTATCATTTTACATCCTGGACCCGTGCATAGAAATATTGATTTAAGTGATGAAGTGATGGCTAGCTCACAAAGTCTTGTTTTAAAGCAAGTTAAAAATGGTGTAGCGATAAGGATGGCGATTTTAAAAAAATTAATTTTGGAGAAATGAGATGTTGGAGTGGGATTTAAGTGCTTTATTTAAAAATGAAGAGGAACTTGAGGCTTTTACTTGTGAAAATATAAGACAAGCAGAGGAATTTAAGCAAAAATATGAAAAAAAAATAGCTCATTTAAGTAAGGAAGAATTTTTAATCAGCTTAAAACAATATGAAAATTTAAATGAAAATGCCACAAAAATAATGACTTATGCTTATTTATGTTTTGCTAAAAATACTTCAAATGGCGATTTTTATGCAAGATATGAGGAAAAGTGTAAAAAAATAGAGGAGAATTTACTCTTTTTTGAATTAGAATTTTGTGAGTTGGAAACCTTAAAAAGTAGTGAATTTGTGGCTTTTTGCGAGGATTATCGTTTTTATTTAGAAACCCTTTTGAAGAATAAAGAATTTAATCTTAGTCAAAAAGAAGAACGCATTTTACTTTATCTCTCAAATACGGGTGCAAATGCTTTTTCTAGGCTTTTTGATGAGAGCATGAGTGCTTTGAGGATTAATTTTGAAGGTCAAAAACTAAGCGAAGAAGAAATTTTAAGTAAGCTTTATCATAGTGAGCGTAAGGTGCGCAAAAAGGCAGCAAAAAGCTTTACAAAAGCTTTAAAGAAAAATGCTTCTTTGTTGAATTTTATTTTTAATATGATAAAAACAGAACTTAAAAACATTTGTCATCTAAGAGGCTATGAAAGTGCTGAAACGCCAAGACATTTAAGTAATCAAATTTCACAAAAAAGCGTTGATGCACTTATTTTGAGTGCGGAGAAAAGCTATCATTTGGTCGAAGATTTTTATTTGCTTAAAAAGCAAATTTTAGGCTTTAAGGAGCTTAAAGATTATGATAGGTATGCTCCTTTGGGTAAGGAGGCAAATTTTAGCTTTGAGGAAAGTAAAGAAATTGTTTTAAAGGCGTTTAAGAGCTTTGATTCTAGGTTTGAAAATATAGCAAAAGAGGCTTTTGAGGGAGGCTGGATTGATGTATATCCTCAAAAAAATAAGCAAGGAGGTGCTTTTTCACACTCTGCGACCTCCACAGCACATCCTTTTGTGCTATTAAATTTCACTAATCAACGTCGCGACCTTTTCACTCTAGCACACGAATTAGGACATACCATACACCAAAAGCTTTCTTATAAGGTAAGCTTTTTAAATCAAAACACGCCTTTAACCACAGCTGAAACGGCGTCCGTTTTTGCCGAAATGCTTGTGTTTGATTATGTAAAAAATAAGCTTAAAAATGAAGAATTAATCGCCCTTTATGCAGCTAAAATTGAAGATATTTTTGCGACACTTTATAGGCAGATTAGCTTTACTTGTTTTGAAAGACGCGTTCATAAAGAAGAAAATGAGCTAAAAAAAGAGCAAATTGATGCCATTTGGATGGAAGAATCGGCTAAAATGTTTGGCAAAAGCGTCAAACTCACTAAAAATTATGCTTCTTGGTGGAGCTATATCCCGCATTTTATCCACTCTCCTTTTTATTGCTATGCTTATTCTTACGCCCAGCTTTTGGTTTTGGCACTTTATGGACTTTATAAAAGTGGTAAATGTGAGAATTTTAAAGAGCTTTACATCAAAATGCTTTCTCGTGGCGGAAGTGTTAGTCCTAAGGAATTGATAAGCGTTTTCGGCTTTGATGTAGAAGATGAAAATTTTTGGCAATTTGGCATTTGTGAGATTGAAAAATTATTAAAGGAATTTAAAATAAAGGCTTTAAAATGCTAGAGACAATTTTAAAAAATCAAAAATTTGTTAGTTTAATGAGAGAGCATTGTTTTGAGGTGCTTCAATTTTTGCAGGAAGAAAAGATAGAATTTTCCATAGTGGCAAATATGCAATTTGTTAAATTTGAGCCTGAATTACCCGAAGAATTAAGCCTTAAAAATAATCCTTTCGTAATGTTTGCTTTAGCGGGTTATACCTTTGAGTCAATGGAGCTTAATAAGGATCGTTTGTATTTTCACGCGGGTTTTGGGGCTGATGATTTTGCGACTTATGTAAGTGTGGATTTGGGAGCCATTACGCAAATTCAAATTGAAAATACCATTATTTTTGTCAATTTTAGTATCTATAAGGGTAAAACAGACGAAGAAAATATTAAAAATTCCAAAAATATCTTTTTGAAAAACAATAAAGACTTATTTCAATGAAAATTTTACAAAGTCTCAATGAAAGCCAAAAAGAAGCAGTGAGGCATATAGACGGAGCTATGCTTATTTTAGCAGGGGCTGGAAGTGGTAAGACTAAGACTATCACAACGCGTCTTGCTTATCTTATCGATGAGGTGGGAATTCCAGCACAAAGCACCCTAACGCTTACTTTTACTAATAAGGCTGCTATGGTGATGAAAACTAGAGCTTTGGAGCTGATTAGAGATAAAGAAGCTATGCCTTTACTTTGCACTTTTCATAAATTTGGATTGATGTTTTTAAGACTTCACATTGCAAGGCTTGGTCGAAAAAATGATTTTGTAGTGATTGACAGCGATGATGTTAAAAAAATTCTTAAAGAAATCATAGGAGCGGAAAAGGATAGTATAAGTTTTATTATGAGTGAAATTTCACGCTTTAAAAATATGGCTTTTGGCGTAGAAGATGTTTTTGAAGAAGCGAAAAAGCTGAAAAAAGAAGGGCAAGAATATGAGAAAGTCTTTAAGCTTGCGACTTATTATAAAAATTATCAAGCTTATCTTTTAAAATATAATTTTGTCGATTTTGACGATTTGCTTTTGCTGACTTGTTTTTTACTTGAAGATGAGGAATTTGCAAAAAAACAGAGCTTAATTTATCGCTACATTATGGTTGATGAGTATCAAGATACGAATTTTTTGCAACATCAAATTTTAAAAAGTCTTTGTAAAAGCCACGAAAATCTTTGCGTAGTAGGTGATGATGATCAAAGTATTTATAGCTGGAGGGGAGCTAAGGTCGAAAATATCCTTAATTTTCAAAATGAATTTGAAAATGTTAAGTTAGTGAAATTAGAGCAAAATTACCGCTCTGTCGGCACGATTTTAAAAGCGGCAAATGAGTTAATCTCACATAATCAAAAAAGACTAGGCAAGACTTTAATTTGCACTAAAGATGAGGGGGAGGAGATTGAAATTTGTGCCTGTGAAGATGAGAGAGAAGAAAGTGCTATGGTCGTAAAGAAAATCAAATCTCTCTTAAAGCAGGGCGTTAAAGCGGACGAAATTGCCGTTTTATTTCGCGTTAATGCTCTTTCTCGTGCTTTGGAGGAAGCATTAATGAAAGAGCAAATTCCTTATCTTTTATTAAGCGGAATGCGTTTTTATGAAAGAGCGGAGATAAAAGATTTAATCGCCTATCTTAGACTTATTAATAATTTAGAAGACGATTTTTCCTTCAAACGCATTATTAATAGACCTAAACGAGGTTTTGGAGAGGTGGCACTTCAAAAGCTAGAAAATCACGCCTTAAAGCATCGAATTTCACTTTTTGAAGCCTTGTGTAATTTGGAAGGGAGTGGTGCTTTTAGTCAAAAATTGCAAAATGAATTGTGTGATTTTGTAGAAAATATTAAAAGCTTGAGAGAGCTTTCAAATTTAAAAGATTTAATTGATGGGCTTGATGAAAAATTTAAATTTAAGGATTATTACGAAAAACAAAACGATGGTGAGGATAAAATAGCAAATATTAACGAATTTTGCGCAAGTTTAAAAGATAGAATTAATAATGAAAATATTGAAAATTTAGAAACGATTTTAAGTGAAATTTCACTTTTAAGTGAGCAAGATAAAGCAAATAATGGCATTTGCATTATGAGTGTGCATACAAGCAAGGGCTTGGAATTTGACTATGTTTTTGTTATAGGCTTAGAAATGGGCTTTTTCCCTGTGGGCTATGATAATATAGAAGAGGAGAGGCGTTTGGCTTATGTGGCTTTTACTAGAGCAAAAAAAAGATTATGTTTAAGTTATGTCAATTCGCGTTTTCATCAAGGAAGTAGAGCGTATTTACAAAAAAGCTGTTTTTTGGAAGAAAGTGGAGTGCTTAATGAAGAAATGAAAATGGAAGAGGGATTTAAAAAGGGCGATTTAGTGCGACATAAAATTTTTGGAGTGGGGAGAATTGTGGGGATTAATAAAGATAGATTAAGCATTAATTTTGGTGGTATTGAAAGAATTATACTTGATTCTTATGTCGAAAGAGCGGTATGAATAGGCTCTTTGTTGCTTATAAACCCGCCCAAATTAGCTCAAATGCTTTTTTAAGTCAAATTAAAAAAAAATATAAAGTCAAAAAGGCGGGCTATTCTGGCACTTTAGATCCTTTTGCAAAGGGTGTTTTAATCGTAGCTTTTAATCAATACACTAAGCTTTTCCGCTTTTTAGATAAAAGCCCAAAAAGCTACCGTGCTACGCTTTGGCTGGGGGTCAAATCCTTAAGTCTTGATACGCAAAATATCAAAGAAGTCCGTCTTTTAAAGCCCTTTGATTATAAGCAAATTCAAGAGGCTTGTGAGGAGCTTTTGGGGGAAATTTCTTTTTTCCCACCGCAATTTAGTGCCAAAAGAATAGAGGGAAAAAGAGCTTATGAATTTGCAAAAAAAGGAGAAATAATCCCACTTAAAAAGTGTAAAATGCAGGTTTTTTCTTATGAAATCTTGCACTACACTCACCCCTTTTTAAGCGTGGAATTAAAATTAAGCGAAGGAGCTTATGTGAGATCTTGGTGTGAGCTTTTAGCACAAAAGCTTAAAATCAATGCGACTTTAAGCTCTTTGGAGCGTTTGAGTGAGGGAAAATTTTTTTATAATGATGAAAAAAGTTTAAATGTGTTAGAATATTTAAATCTTAAAAAAAATTCTCTAAAAGATTTAAGTAAGCTTGAAAATGGCACGAAAATTGCTTTAGATGAACTTGAAATTGGAGAGGATGGAGAGTATTTTTTAGAAGATGAAAAATTTTTTTCCATTATAAAAATAAATCATAAAAAAGTAGAATATATCTTAAATAAGGTTGAAAAATGTTGATTTTATCGAGAAAAGAAGGGCAAAGCTTACAAATAGGCGAGGATATAGAAATCAAAATCGTTCAAACAGGCAAAGGCTACGCTAAAATAGGCATTGAAGCCCCTAGGTCTTTATTGATTTTAAGAAAAGAATTAATTATGCAAATCAAAGACGAAAATTTACACTCTGTCGCTCAAAATGAAATTAAACTTGACGATTTAAGCAAAAAGCTTAAGCAATGAAAGCCAAAGCTAAGGTCAATATTTTTTTAAAAATTATAGGGCTTGATAATAGGGGCTATCATCTTTTAAATTCGCGTTTTGTGCTTTTAGATACGCTTTATGATGAACTTATTTTAATTGATGAAAAGCAAAAGGAAGGCTTTGAGCTTATTAGCGATTTTAAGTGCGAGGATAATATTATCAATAAAGCTTATCATTTGCTTTGTAAGGAAGGCTTTGAAAATGAGCTTAAAGAATTTTTTAGTAAAAAAAGTTTAAAGCTGATTAAAAATATCCCAACTTGTGCTGGACTTGGGGGTGGAAGTAGCGATGCGGCAGGGTTTTTAAAGATGATGAACGAAGAGCTAAATTTAAAAATTTCTAAAGAAAGATTGATACAACTTAGCGTTCGATTAGGTGCTGATGTGGCGTTTTTCTTAAGCGAAGCAAAAAGCGCTAATGTAAAGGGCTGTGGTGAAGTGATTGAAGAATTTGAAGATGAATTAGCCCCATTTGAACTTCACTTTCCAAATATCGCTTGTGAAACGGCTAAGGTTTATAAGGAATTTGACAAGCAAAAAAGTGATTTTAATCAAGCCTTAAAAGAGGCTAAAATTTATGAAAAATTAAGCACAAAAGAGCTTTTAGAATATGAAAATTTAAGGCTTAATGATCTTTTTGCACCCTGTGTGAGACTCTATCCTAAGATGAGTGAATTTTTAGAAAAAGGCTATTTTTTAAGCGGAAGTGGAAGTAGTGTTTTTAAGGCTAAAGTATGAAAATAATCGCTAGAAATAAAAAGGCTTTGTTTGATTATCATATTATCGAGCGTTTTGAAGCGGGTATTGTGCTAAAGGGTAGTGAAGTAGTGGCTTTAAGAGCGGGTAGAGCGAATTTAAAAGATTCTTTTGTGCGTATTATTAGAGGAGAGCTTTTTTTGCTAAATGCTCATATTTCCTTACTTAGCACAACTCATAGCTTTTATAGACACGAAGAAAGAGGCGCTAGAAAGCTTTTGATGCATAGAAAGCAAATTGATAAATTGCTCGGCAAAGTAAGCGTTGAGGGCTATACTTTGGTAGCTTTGGATTTGTATTTTAATGCTAAAAATAAAGCAAAATTAACTCTAGCTCTTGCCAAAGGCAAAACCTTACACGATAAAAGAGAGGTTTTGAAGAAAAAGCAAGCCGATTTAGATGCTAAAATGGCGATGAAAAATTATAAATGAGAAAGTTTATATGGTGAAAAATTTAAAAAATATCATTTTAAAGCAGAGCGAAGTCTATATGAACGGCTTTGTATTGGTGCTTTTGGTGAGTTTTGCGAGTTATTATGTGAGCTTTTTACCGTGGGTAAAAAGTCTTCATTTATCGCCTTTAATTTTAAGCGTTTTGCTTGGTATAGTTGCGGCACCTTTATTTAGAGCTTCTAAGAAAAGTTGTGAAAAAGCAGTCATTTTTAGTGCTAAAAAGCTTTTAAGGCTTGGGATTATACTTTTTGGCTTTAATGTTACACTTGGTAGTATTGCTTCTGTGGGCTTGAGTGGAATTTTACTTAGTCTTATCGTGGTTGTTGGAATTTTATGGCTTGGTTATCTTATTGGTGTAAAAATTTTAAAGCTTGATAGAGAAATCGCTATTTTGGTTAGTGCAGGGAGTGCTATTTGCGGAGCAGCAGCGGTTTTAGCTTTGGAATCTTCAATTAAATCTAAGCCTTACAAAGGCGTCATAGCCGTTGGAACTGTGGTGCTTTTTGGACTTTTGGGTATGTTTTTATATCCTTTATTTTACTCTTTTGATTTGCCCTCCTTTACTCACACTCAAGAAGGCTATTTTATAGGACTTACCCTGCACGAATTAGCAAATGTCGTGGGTGCGGCAGGAGCTATTTCTCCTCACACGCAAGAAGTCGCTTTAATCGTCAAAATGATACGCGTTATTTTACTTGTAGCTGTTTTACTTATCGTGCCTTATTTTTTCGCACAGAGCAAAGAGGGAGAGCGTAGGAAGCTTCATATACCTTGGTTTGCCTTTTGGTTTTTAGGCGTTGTGGCATTGCACTCTTTTATAACTTTGCCTGCGGAGCTTGTGGAGTTTTTTAAATTTTTATCTAGCTTTTTTTTGGTAATGGCTATGAGTGCTTTAGGACTTCAAGTGGATTTTAAAAGCTTTTTAGAAAGTGGCACAAAGGCATTTTTACTCGCTTTTATTTTGTTTTTAATTTTAATTTTGGGCGGCTTTTTGCTTGTGTATTATTTTGTATAGATATTAAAACAAAAATTAATTTTAATTTCCCCTCCCATAAAAGCACTAGAATTCTAGTGCTTTATTTTAGCATGGTGGATTATCATCGTGGATTTTCTCTGGTGTGATGGGTAAAATCCTTGCATCATCGCCCAGCTCTTTGGGGCTAGGCATTTTGCCATTATCAAGATGAGTTAATAATGCTCTTTTAAATTCTAGCGTAGAATTTACTCGATAATACTTCCCACCACTATCTTTACTTAATTCTTGTAAAAACGCCACTTCTTCACCCAAAGCAAAGCTATGAAACACAACTTGGTTGATAGCTTGCTCTTGCTTACCTTGTGTGATATTGTGATTGAGATTTTTCATCGTTTTGACCACCAAATCCGCACGAAATTTATCCAAAGGAGTGGGATTTCCGCCAAAGATATAAAGCTCTTTTGCTAGCCCATTATCCTTTGTGAAATACCGCATACTCTCAATCATCGCATCATTTAGCAAATAAAGATTTTCTAAATTCATAGGGATGTTTTGAACACTTTTTGTAAAACTCCTATCATCATAAAAAGGACCTAAAACATTGATTTTTTCACTCTTATAATCATTAACAACCGCTTTTGTTAAATGCCCTGCCTTATAGATCCTCTTTGTGATATAAGGAGCGATTTCTTTAAAAGCCTTAATGTAGGAATGCACACTAAAAGTATTACAATACACAAAGCCAAGCTCTTTGTAAGGCTTCTCACGCAAATAGATTCCAAAATCACAATTTTTTTGCGAAAAATTTATAAGCGTAAAGCTTGTTTTTTACACACAGAAGTGATACGCAAAAGCCCCGCTCCGCTGCTTGTATCAAGGCTATATATAAACTCCCTATCATCACTTAAATAACTTCCATCTTGCTGCAAGATTCCACCATTTAGAATCTTCCCTGCAAAGGAGATTTTTTATCCGTGCTAGATGATTGGATACTCTCTTTATCCTTAGCATAGACTATGCCTTCTTGCTCTTTGTGCTGCTCTAAACTCTGCTTAGAGCAATCAAGCCCATTGATAAGGATGCTAAGTTGAGAAAAGATGATTTTTTCATCATAAGGATCAAAATTTTTCATTGCTACTCCTTTGTGTTGAATTTTTTAATTATCACTCTTTTTTAGATAATTAAAAGCAAATGTCAATAAATAGTAGGCATTGGTGTAACTTTAAGTTACATCCATCAATATTTGTCGTTAATGTGAGTTAATTTGAAAATTGATTTGCAAATAAAGTTTTTCGCATTTTAAAATAAGCTTTTTACGATATAATGGGCTTCATTTTATTATGAGGAATTAAAATGCAAAAAATACGAATTATTTTTTCAGCTTTTTTAATCGCATTTCTCTTTATGGCTTGTGCGAGTGAAGATGTTAAAAATGAATTGGATTTTAAAGAATTTGCACTTGGGGAAAAGGTGCTTTTAAGAAGTGTTAATGGAGGGGAAAAAACCTTTGTGCGTAAGGAAAAAGGCTTTGTTATCGAGGGGGAAGAGGATAAAATTTTAATGTTTGATTTTTTTGGCACTTTTTGTCAGCCTTGCAAGGAAGAAGCATTGGAGCTTAGTAAATTGTGGCAAAATAATTCTAAGCATTTTGTCATTATAGGCTTAAGCCATTTTGAAGAGGTCAGTGATGAAGAGGTTTTGAAATTTGCTAAAGATTATAATGCTTTTTATTTTTTAAGCAATTCTAAAGAAAAAGACAGACTAATTGCACAAATTTTAAAGGATATATCTTATCAAAATATGGAATTATTGCCTTTTAAAGTCGTTTTAAAAGATGGAGTGTATCAAAATGTAAGCGACTTTTGGAATAAAGGCAAAAAGGTTCAGTTTTATCTCGGTAAAGTGCCAAGTGAGCTAATACAAGAGGATATTAATACGATTTTAAAAGGAATTTTATAATGGAAAAGCTTGAAAGTCTGCAAAAAGAGCATTTGCAAGAACCAAAAATGTATAAGGTCGTGCTTTTAAATGACGATGTTACAACTATGGATTTTGTGATTGAGGTTTTAATGCATGTGTTTTTTCATAGTTTTACAAAGGCAAATGAAATTATGCTAAAAATTCATTGTGAGGGAAGTGGAGTGTGTGGAATTTACACGCAAGAAATAGCCCTTTCTAAGCAAAAAAAAGTGCAAAATATGGCAAAAGAGGCACAATTTCCTTTGCAAAGTAGAGTGGAGGAAGAATGAACGAAAAAATAAACGAATTTTTAGACAATGCTAAACATCTAAGCTTTATCAATCACCACGAATTTGTTACTTGTGAGCATTTGCTTTTTATTTTGCTTAAATTAAGCCACGATTTTAAAGATTTATTTAAGAAATGTGGAGATGGTGATTTTTTGCTTTTAGAAAGGGAGCTTAAAAATCATTTAGCCTCCAAAAATGAAAATTTAGGGACAGAAGTTAAGCCTGAATTTTCCGTTGTTTTAGAAGAGCTTTTGGCGAAAAATTCACAAGTTGATGTGATGGAGTTTATTGAGGAGCTTTTGAAAGATGGGCGTTCTTTTAGTGCGTATTTATTAAAAAAGCACGGCTTAAAAGTAGATAATCCTAAGAGTCAAAATCCTCTTTTAAATTATACTATCAATCTTAATGCTTTGGCAAGTGAGGGTAAAATCGACCCTTTAATTGGGCGTGATTTTGAGCTTGAGAGAATGATGCAAATTTTATTACGCCGTAAAAAAAATAATCCTATCTTAATTGGTGAAGCAGGTGTCGGTAAAACTGCTATTGTTGAGGGTTTAGCTCTAAAAATTTCACAAGGCTTAGTGCCTGATAAATTAAAAAATGCTAAGATTTTTAGCCTTGATCTTACAGGACTTCTTTCAGGCACGAAATACCGCGGCGATTTTGAGCGTAGGATTAAGGAGATTATCGAAGGTTTAATGCAGATTGAGGGGGCGATTTTATTTATCGATGAAATTCATACTATAGTAGGAGCTGGGGCTACAGGTGAGGGACATACTGACTTTTCTAATTTGCTAAAACCAGCCCTTAGCAATGGCAATTTAAAATGTATAGGTGCGACTACCTTTATGGAGTATAAAAACAGCTTTGAGAAAAATAAAGCCCTTTCCCGCCGCTTTGCTAAAATTAGCGTTGATGAGCCAAGTAAGCAGGAGTGCTTTCTCATACTAAAGGGACTTAAAGAAAAATATGAAAATTTTCATCATATTAAATTAAGCGATGAGCTTTTAAAAGAAAGTATAGAGCTTGGAAAGAAATTTTTTGCGGATAAATTCTTACCTGATAGTGCCATTGATCTTATTGACGAGCTTGGAGCTTCCTTTGCGTTAAAAACAAAGAAAAAGCCAAATTTAAAAGATTTAAATGAAATCGTAGCTAAAATGACTCACACGCATAAAATTTTTGAATTTAATCAAAATAAAGCTCTTTTAAGTCTTAATGCAAATTTAAAAACGCAAATTTTTGGACAAGATAGCGTGATTGATAATCTTTGTGAAACCTTAAAGCAAGGTTATGTGGGTTTTAAGGGTGAAAATAGCCCTAGAGGAGTTTTCCTTTTTACAGGTTCAAGTGGAGTGGGCAAAACTGAACTTTGTAAAAAAATCGCTGAATTTTTGGGACTTCATTTAGAACGCTTTGATATGAGCGAATATGCCGAAAAACACGCCCTAAGCAAACTCATCGGCTCCCCAGCTGGCTATGTGGGCTATGAAGATGGGGGGCTTTTAAGCAATGCTGTGCGTAAAAATCCTTTCTCTCTCGTGCTTTTTGATGAGATAGAAAAGGCACATCCTGATTTAACTAATACTTTTTTGCAAATTTTTGATAATGCTATGCTTACGGATAATAGCGGCTTGAAGGTCGATTTTAAAAACACTATCATTGTAATGACTTCAAATTTGGGACTTAAAGAGAGTAATGAGCTTGGCTTTTTAAGCAAAAATGAAGAAAAAACAAATCGTGCTATTAAGGATTTTTTCGCACCAGAATTCATTAATAGAATTGATAAAATTTTGCATTTTAATGAACTTAATGATGAAATTTTAGAAAAAATCGTCCAAAAAGAGCTAAGTGAGCTTTCTAAAAATCTTAAAAACATCAGCCTAAATGCGACAAAAGCGGCTAAAGTATATTTAGCAAAAAAGGCGTATCAAAAGGAATTTGGCGTAAGGCTTTTAAAACGCATTATAGCAGATGAAATCGGAGCAAAATTGAGTGAAAAAATTTTACGCAAAGAGCTTAAAGAAGGTGCGAAAATCAAGATAGATTTAGATCAAAATAATAAGATTATTTTAAGATAAAGGATAAAAATGGCAAAAATTTTTATTTTCATTTTAATCATTTTAATTTTAGCTCTCATCGCTTTTTCTTTGAGAAAAAAACTAGGTAAAAAAACGAAGCCATTTTTTATCGCTTTACTTGCAATTTTCATCATTTTTGCTGTGCTTTTTGAAAGTAAAAATCTCAAACTAAGCGACAAAAAGCAAGATTTACTTTACGCTTTTAATCAGGGAAAAGCCCTAAAATGCAAAGATTTTAATGTTTCCAAAGAGCATTTTAACTACGAATTTGGCACTTCAAGCTTTGTAGCTAAGAGTAAAGAATTTAAAGGCGTGGTGCTTGACATTAGAAAATGTGAGCTTAGTAATGAATAAGCTTTTAACTAAGCTTGATTTAAAAGATTATATCGACGAATTTAAGGCACTTTTTGCAAGAGAAAAGGAGATTTTTTTAGAAGGCGATACGCATTTGCATTTTAAGCGTTTGCGTGAGCTTAGTGAGCTTGACTTTAAGCCACCCTTAAGCGTGAAAAATTTGGATTTTGCTCTCATACATCTTAGCAAACAAGGCATTTTGCATCTTGACGAGCTTTTTGAATTTGTGAAAATCTTGCGTTATTTTTCTTATCTTAAAAGCTTAAAATTTGAAGGCTCACTAAAAGCTTGGCTAGATAAAATCGAAATTTTGCCCCAGCTTTTAGATTTTATACACGCTTTTGATGAAAAGGGCGTTTTAAAAGAAAGCCTTGATGAAAGGCTTATAAATTTAAATGAAGCGATTAAAATCAAAAAAGAAAATATCAGCCTTGAATTCAAAAAACTCGCCCACACAAAGGCTTTAAGCCCTTATCTTATCGATACCCAAATTCACTTGATTAGCGGTTTTGAAGCTTTACTTGTAAGAGGAGGATTTAATCACGCCTTAAAGGCTAAAATTATAGGCAGAAGCAGTGGCGGAGGCTTTTATGTCGTGCCTTTTGGCGTGGAAAAATTGCAAAGTGAGCTTGATGATTTGGAGGAGAAAAAGGAAGCGATTTATTATGAATATGCTAAAAATTTTTCCGCATTACTGCATAAAAATCTTTTATTTTTGAAATTTATCAATCAAGCCTTTGATTTATTTGACCATTATAGTGCGAGGGTGTTACTTGCAAAAAAGAAAGATTATGAGTTTATATTGTGTGAAAATAGTTCTATGATAAGGCTTAAAAACTTCGCCCACCCAGCCCTTAAAAACCCAAAAAGCATAAGCGTGGAATTTAACAAACAGGTTTTAATCATCACAGGCGTTAATGCAGGTGGGAAATCTATGCTACTTAAAAGCATTTTAAGTGCGGCTTTTTTAGCTAAATATTTACTCCCTATGCACATTAAAGCAGATGAAAGCAAAATTGGCTCTTTTAAGGACTTTGAAGCCATCATTGAAGACCCACAAAATGCCAAAAATGACATCTCCACTTTTGCGGGTAGAATGCTAGCCTTTTCTAAGCTTTTTAATAAGAAAAATTTGCTTTTAGCAGTCGATGAAATAGAGCTCGGCACTGATTTTGAAGAGGCGGCTTGTCTTTATAGTGCTTTGATAGAAAAACTCATAGAAAATAAGCTTAAAATCATCATCACAACGCACCACAAACGCCTTGCTATGCTTTTATCTAAAAATAGTGAGGTTGAGCTTTTAGCTGCTTTATATGATGAGGCTTTAGCGCGTCCTAAATTTGAGTTTTTAAAAGGCACGATAGGCAAATCCTACGCCTTTGAAACGGCACTTCGCTACCAAATTCCGCCAAATTTAGTTGCTAAGGCAAGGCAGAATTATGGCGAGGAGAAGCAAGGCTTGGAGGATTTAGTCGGTAAAAATATCAATTTAGAGCTTGAGCTTAGAGAAAAATTAGCTAAAGTCAGTGAAAAAGAGCAAAAAGCGGACTCCATTTTACAGAATTTAAAAGAACAAAAAGAAAAAAATGAAAATGAGTTTAGAGCTAGATATAACGCACTTGGTTTAGAATTTCACAAAGCCATAGAAGAGGCAAAAAAAACAATCAAACTCCACGACACTAAAGAAAAGCAAAGAGGTCTTAATAGGGCAAACGAGCTTAAAAGAGCCATCACTCCACCCACTTGCGCACAAAAAGAGGAATTTCGCGTGGGCGATGTGGTCAAATATGAAAAAATAAAAGGCGTGATTATAGGCATTTCTAAAAACGATGCCTTGATAGAAAGTGAGGGTTTAAAACTTCGCATAGGCTTAAATTTACTGCGAAAAAGCACCCCCACCCCCAAACCTAAAACAAAAACGCAAATTAGCTTAACAAAGCCCACAAATTTAGCTCTTAGCCTTAATTTACACGGACTTAGAAGCGATGAGGCTTTAGAAAGGCTAGATAAATTCATTTCAGACGCCCTTATAGCTGGGCTTGATGAAGTTTTAGTTTATCACGGCATAGGCACGGGCAAATTAGCTTTTGCGGTCAAAGAATTTTTAAAATCACACAAAAGCGTTAAGAATTTTAGCGATGCACCGATTAATCAGGGTGGTTTTGGCGCAAAACTTATAAGATTATAAACGCAAAAAACGGAGAGTTTTGAGCCTAGTTTATAATTATATCTATTGTGTGTTTTTAAGAAGCGTTGCCGCTTTTTTTAAATCCTCTAAAGTATCTATATCTATACTCGATTTTTCGTCCATAAGATAGCATTTTGTTTTTTCTTGTAAAAAATGGGGATTTGTTAAAAATGTTTTAATTTTTAAAATATAAATCGCACCATTGCTTATATATGTTTTTGGTAATTTTTGACGAGACATAAAAGGATAATCATTATTGCAAATTCCTTTTAAATAACCTTTTTCATCATTGATGAAAGCTTTTAAAATTTTATTATCACACTCGCATACACTGATGATAGAGTCAGTTTTTTCTTTTTCAAAAAACTCAAAGGCTTCATCGATATGCGATGTTGTTCTAAGAGGTGAAGTGGGTTGCAGTAAAATGATATTATCATATCCTTTATAAAATTGCAAACTATGCAATATAACTTTATCGCTAGTAGTATCATCTAGAGCAAATTCTCTAGGACGCTTTAGAATTTCTATATCTTGACTTTTACCATAGTTTAAAATTTCATCACAATCACTACTTAATACAATTTTGTCAATATACTTAGAATTTTTAGCAGCGTTTATAGTGTAGTAGAGTAGTGGTTTGCCTTGAAGTAGGGTGAGATTTTTCTTTTTGATACCTTTTGAGCCACCACGAGCTGGGATAAGTGCTAAGGTCATTTTAAGTCCTTGAAAATTTTTTGCTGTTTGATTTTGAAAAAATCGCCATTTTGCAAGTGTTTAAAAAATAATTTCGAACTGTCTAAAATTTTTAATTTCTTATTTTTATTTATATTATTTGGCTTTTGAAGTGTATGTATGGCTTGTAAAATTACTTCCGTTTTTGTTTCTACGCACTTAACGCTCTCTTGCCCCTTTCTTCCATTTTGCCTTGAGCCTACAAGTATGCCTGGGATATTTAAATACACTGCTTCCTTTAAGATACAGCTAGAATTTCCTATGATGAAATCGGCATTTTTCAGTAAAGTTATAAAATACTCAAAACGCAAAGAGGGAAAAATTTAAAATTTTTAAATTTCTTTAAATCTTCATAGCTTTGAAGAATTTGTTCAAATCCCAAGTCATTGTTGGGATAAATAACAATGTAATTTTTTTTTTGACTTTTTTAAGAGCTTCAACCAAACAATCGCTTTGCTCTTTTAAAGTGTGAAATTCCGTAGTGACAGGATGAAACATCACTAAAGCATAATTTTCATAAGGAATATCATAGTAGTTTTTTGCTAATTCAAGTGAAATTTTATTGTGTGCTAAAATTTCTAAATCAGGAGATCCTATGATAAAAATGGAATCTTCGGCTTCTCCCATTTGAATCAGGCGTTTTTTAGCCATTTGATCATTAACTAAATGAATATGTGCAAGTTTAGAGATGGCGTGTCTTATACTATCATCAATTGTGCCTGAAATTTCACCCCCTTCAATATGTGCTACCAAGATATTATTAAGACTTCCCACCATACAAGCAGCCAAAGGCTCAATTCTATCGCCGTGAACGACTATTAAATCAGGTTCTAACTCGTGGATAAAACGCGAAAAGCCGTCTATGGTCGCACTTAAAGCCTTATCCATTTGAAAATATTTGTCGTGATTGATAAACTTAAAAATATTTTTAAAGCCGCATTTTTCTATCTCTTTCACAGTTAGTCCAAAATTTTTACTCATATGCATACCTATTGCAAAGATAAAAAGTTCAAAATCATTTGCTTTTTCAACTTTTAGCATTAAAGATTTGATTTTAGAAAAATCTGCTCTCGTGCCTGTGATGAAAACAATTTTTTTCATTGAAAATCCTCTTTACTAAGCTGACTATCACACTCTATATCCCTCAAAGCTTTTTTGCCTAAAATATTTTCAAACTCACGAGCAGGAATACCGCCTAATGAGGGTCTTTTTACCCAAATATTTTCCTCGCTTAAAATTTCACCCCTTTTAATAGGCTTAATGCTTACCACACTTGCAAAAGCAAAATCGATAGTAACTTGTTCTTCTTTTGCAGCTTCTTTTTTGGCATTTAAGCCTCTCATTAATGCCATTTGCTCACTTTGTATGATGAGTTCTTTTAGGGCATTTTCGTCCATAGAGCAGATGATATCAGGTCCTTGTCTATCCATTGTATCGCTAAAATGTCTTTCTATCATACAAGCACCAAGTGCCACAGCTCCTAAACAAGCAAGATTATTAGTCGTGTGATCGCTAAGTCCCACAAGAGCATTAAATTCTTTTTGTAAGGTTAGTATAGCGTGAAGTCTTACAAGATGAGGGGGAGTTGGGTAAAGATTTGTCGTGTGTAAAAGCACGAAAGGCACTTCAAAATCTTTTAAAATTTTTACACTTTGTGTAATGCTTTTAATGTCGTTCATACCGGTGCTTAATATTATGGGTTTTTTAAAGGAGGCGATATGTTTAATGAGTGGAGTGTTATTACATTCTCCAGAGCCTATTTTATAGGCACTTACTCCCATATCTTCTAAGCGATTAGCTCCAGCTCTACTAAAAGGAGTGCTAAGATAGACAAGTCCTTGTTTTTCTACATATTCTTTAAGCTCTCTTTCATCTTTCTCATTAAGCGCACATTTTTTCATAATCTCATAAATGCTAATTTTAGCATTCCCAGGTATGACTTTTTTAGCCTCCTTGCTCATTTCATCTTCTATAATGTGCGTTTGATGCTTGATGATTTTAGCTCCAGCTCTTGCAGCAGAATCGACCATAAGCTTGGCTAATTCTAGGCTACCATTATGATTAATCCCTATTTCAGGCACAACTAAAGGAGAAGTATTTTGTGAGACGATTAATTTTCCTATTTTTATTTCTTGCATTAAAATCTCCTTGTTTTAAGATGATGTTTGATATTGCTAGGAAGTTTAATAAGATCTTTAATGAGGCGATAATAAAGATTATCCGTTAATTTTGAGTTATCGTAATTTCTAAGTTTCCGTGCATTTTTATAAGCTCTTTTTGAAGGTAAGAGCATATCATTAATGTGGTTTTGAGGTTTATTTTCTAATGTAAAATGATTAAGATGAGAAGTTGAGGGGGGGGGGGGGGGGTTATAAATTTGGCTAAAGGACTAGTAGGACAAAGGCAATAAATTTTTACATCGTAAAGTTCTTTTAATAATTCTAAGGCTTCTAATTCTATATCTTGAGTGTGTCCATTATATTTTTTAAAATCGCCAAAAATACGCGTAAGATTTTCTCCTTGCGTATAAGCATAAGTTGAGCCGGTGTTATAAAAATCAATCCCAGCCAAATAAAGCTCTTTATAACCCATAGCTACGGCAATTGCACACATATAAATCGCACTTGTAAAACGGCGATTTTCATAAATATCATTAAAAATAGTCCAGGCATAAAACTTTTCCAATCGACTTAAAATTTCATGCCCCATAGTGCTATCTGGGTAAAAATCCTTAAAATTTTCTAAAAAATCTTTCTCCTCGAGATGTTTATGTGAGGAGCAAAAAATCAAAGAGGTGGTATATTCTTCATTTTTAATTAATTCTTTAAGAGTATAGTAATTTTCAAAAAAGACGCAAGAATTAAAAAATACAGCTTTAAGCTCTTTTCCTAAATAGTATTTATCTTCAAGATAAAATTGATTACAACGAAAAACATCATAATCTTGCGGCAAAAGAGTGTAATCTATGTTTTTTAAACTAGGAGCATTACCAGCGATGATAGCTTTTTTTATGTTCATATCAAAACCTCTTAAATAATGTTGTAATTCTTATTTGCTTATTATACAAAAATAGGATAAAGTAAAAAATTAAAAAATAGATACGATAATAATATATAATTAAGGATTTTAAAATGAAAATGCGAATTTATTATGAAGATACAGATGCTGGGGGAGTGGTGTATCATAGCAATTATTTAAAATTTTGCGAACGCGCTAGAAGTGAACTTTTTTTTAAAAAAAATGTTGATATTTTCGATGCAAAAAGTGGGCATTTTTTATTAACTCGTGCTAATTGTGCCTTTTTAAAATCTGCTAGGCTTGGAGATATTGTGGAGGTTAAGACAAAAATTTTAAATTTCAAAAAAGCTTCACTTGTGATAGAACAGGAGATTTTTAGAGAAAAGGAGCTTTTGTTTAAGGGCGAATTTACCCTAGCTTTTGTGAAAGACTCAAAGCCCACAAGGATAGACGATGCTCTTAAAAGACTTTTTGAAGAGCTATTCTAACTCTTCAAAATTTCCAGCCTTACCTTGCATTAAGCGAACTTTGTAAATAAATTGAGAATTGTTTAATTCCTCTTCGAAAATTCTTTCACTTTTGGGATTTAAAAAATTTGTGTAAAAATAATCAAGCCCCACACTAGTCGCATAAGCGACCCAGTTATAATCTAAATTTTGTGCAAACATTTCGTTGAGATAATTTAATTCTTCATCGTTTTTATCGATAGAATTTGCAATGATAAATTGACGCCTATCACCTTCTTGTGTGAGGCTTAAAAAGGCTGGATTGTAATTAAGTTGGGTAGAAAATAAAACATTAGTGCGGATATTATGCACACGAATTTGAGAGCTTAAAAGAGCGGTTTTAATTAAAGGAGTGTTAAAAAATACAGAAGCACCTCTTAGTCCCCTTAAAACCCTTGCAAAGTCAATCTTTTCATCGCCTATTTTGTAGATTATTGCGTTAGGATCTTGGGCTTTTATTTTAGAATTTAGCTCGTTTAAAAGAGCACTTTCATCACTTAATATGGCGTTAAAGCCGTTAGATTTATCGAGTAATTTTTTAATTTGCGCATCATAATCTATACTACCAAAATAAATATTTTCATTATGAATTTGCGTAGTGCTTTTGTGAGTGGTTGGAATGAAAATTTTTACATCTCCTTGGTAGTTTTCTAAGGCTTTTACGCCTTTATTGGTAAATCCAGCAATGGCAAATTTATAGCCTTGAGAGCTGATTTTGCGTAAGGTTTCTTTGATCTTTTGCTCCTCTTCGGTGCCGATTAAAAAAACTTCAACCTTAATTTCAGCTCTTTGTTTTAAAAGATAAGCAATGCTTGAATTGATAATGATATTGGAGTAATTTTTGATAGTTTTTTCAGGTATGATGAGCGCAAGCTTTACGGAAATAGTATTTTTATTATCAATTTTTTGTAAATTTTTTTCAAAATCCGTGATGGAATTTAGGAGCTTTGCGTAAATGTTGGATAAAATTTGGTTTTGATTTTCAACAAATTCACTCAAAAAACTAAGATACATTTTTTCTTCTAAAAGCTCCAATAAGCAGCCTTCATTGCATTTTTTATTTTCTAGATTAACATAGCTTTCTTCAGGTGGGATAAAATTTAAAAGCTCTTGCTTTTTTGCTTGCGCGAAAGTAAAAAGCAAAATAAGACACAAAAATATTTTTTTCATAAAAATCCTTTGAGTTTTTTTAAATCGTTAAAAAATTCTTCTTTGAAACTGGGATTTCTTTCTAAAAATTCTCCATCAAAACTTGCTAAAATGAAAAAATCTTCATAGGCAAAAAGCTCACCTTTGAGAGCTTTAAAATTTGAAAAACCTAAAGCTTTTAGGGCGTATTCTCCTAGACAAAGAAGGATTTTTGGTTTAATGAGTTTGATTTCATTAAGCAAAAAAGGCAAACAAGAATGCAAGGCAAAATCATCATTTTTATTTGCACTAAAACATTTGAAAATATAAGAAAAATAAAATTCATCTCTGCTTAAATTGAGAATTTTTTCTAAAGAATTGAAAAGAAATTTACCCTTTTTAGATTGAAGTAAAATTCCGCTTTCATTTTCATTTTGTGAGGCGTGAGTATCTAAAATAAAGAGTTTGCAAGGCTTTAATCTCTCCTCCATTAAAATTTTTTTACGCGTTTTTGAAAAATTGCAAAGAGTGCAGGTCGCAATTTTATCGCGTAAGGTTTTAAAATCATCTAACCTGTCTAGTTTAGAAAAATTTTGAGGGCTAAAATCATAGCCCATAGCCTTAAGATAATGTAAAGAGCGTATCATAAATTGTTAAGTTTAGCTAAATTTTGTCCATCTAAGCGATAAGTGCGAATGTCTTTGAGATGTGTTGCATTAAGTTTTTCGTAAAAATTAACGCCTTGAGCGTTATCATTGAGGCAAACCCAAGAAAGCATAGTGATATTTTCTTTTTGACAAAGCTCACCGATAAATTCAAAAACCTTACGCCCATAGCCTTTTTTGCGAAAATTTTTTCTAATATAAATGTCCTCTATATAAATTCCTCTTTCGCCTAAAAAAGAGGAAATGGTGTAAAAAAAGATAACATAGCCTACAATTTGTTCGTTTTCTCTTAATATAAAGGCTTTTGCGTGTTCGTTTTTTAAAAATAAATTTGCAAGTTTTGCTTCATCACATTTGAGATAGTCTAGTTTATTTTCATATGCCGCAAATTCTTTAAGCATAGTTAAAAGTTCGTTTAAATTTTCTTTTTCTAAGGGTTTGATACTAAAATTTTTCATTATAATTTCCTTAATTCATCATTTCAAAAATTGAAATTTAGCAAAATAACTTAAAAATTACTCTTAATTAAAAGATTTTATAAGTAAATTTAGATTATAATCTCTGCTTAAATTTTATTTTAAGGAAAAATAATGAAAAGAACTTATCAACCGCATAAAACTCCTAAAAAACGCACTCACGGCTTTCGTGTGCGTATGAAAACTAAAAATGGTCGCAAAGTGATTAATGCTAGACGCGCTAAGGGAAGAAAAAGACTTGCTGTGTGAAATTTTCTAGATTTGATAATGCTGGAGAATTTGTTGCTGTTTATAAATCTGGCAAAAAATGGTTTTGCGATGGACTTATTCTTTTTTATCTTCCTACAAACGAAAGAAAAAGAGCGGTCGTTGCGAGTAAAAAAGTTGGGAAAGCTGTGGTGAGAAATCGTGCAAAGCGTGTTTTAAGAGCTTTATTTGCAAAGGTTGAAAATGACCTAAAAAATGGCAAATATGTTCTTGTTGCAAAAGCGGATTTAAATGAGTTTTCCTTTTTGAAGTTAGAAAAAAGTCTAAAATGGGGTTTAAAAAGAATACAATGTTTAAGATAGCATTTTTGACTTCCTTGCGTTTTTATCAAAGATTTTTAAGCCCTTTAAAACCTCCTGTTTGTAGGTATTATCCAAGTTGTTCAGAGTATGCTTTTTGGCAGTTTGAAAAAAATAATGCTCTTTTTGCTTTCTTTTTAACTTGTTTTAGAATTATAAGATGCAATCCTCTTTTTCGTGGTGGCTTTGATTATCCTAAAGTTTTTAAGATTTTCAAAAGTGATACTTTATGTTTTAAACCTAAATTTTTAGCACAAAAAAAATTGCATTTTTTATATATACCTTGCGAAGATAAAGGCTTTTATCTCGTAAAAATAATCTTTAAAGGAAATTAAGTGAATCATTCAAATAATAACAATATCTTTCAGCAAAAACGCATTTTATTAGCCGTTGTGCTTTCTTTTATCTTTTTTGTGGCTTATGATTATTTTTTCTTGCCTAAGCCAAATTTAAATGAACAAAACATTACGCAAAATAACACAACAAAAACTCAAAATTTAGAGGCTAATGTTGCTCCTAAGCTACAAGAAGACCTAGCCAAAAGTGTAGAGACAAATGGAGCTTTAAGTAGCGTTAAAAGTGGAGTTTTGGCAAGTGTGGAAAGTCCGCATTTTAAAGCGGAAATTGACACACTTGGACGCATTTCAAGTTTTTATCTCAAAGATAAAAAATATCTTAATGAAGATAAAAGTCAAATCAATCTCATCGCTAAAGAGCAAAATCCTCGCCCCTTAGAATTGCGTTTTTCAAATAGCTCTATTAATGAAGAAGCTTTTAAAACGGATTACAAAACTAGCACAAATGAGCTTTTTTTAGACACAAATGAGAGTAAAAAACTTGTTTTAACGCAGAATTTATCAAATTTAAAAGTAGAAAAAATCATCACTTTTAACCCAAGAGGAAATTATGAAATTGAGGTTCGATTAAATCAAAATGCACCTTTTTTCATCACTCCGGGCTTTAGACCTAGTATAGCGGTTGATTCTTATACCGTGCATGGAGCTTTAGTTTTAGATAGTGAGAATACTACCCATACCTTTGAAGATGGAGATATGGATATGGAGGAGCGTATCGATAAAGCTTTCATCGCTTCAGCTTTTGATAGATATTATGCGAGCTTTTTTTATAATTTTGACAAGCCTTTAAACCTTACCATTTCTAAAGATACAAATGATAATCCTATTTTATTTGCCTATGCAGATAGAGAATTTAAGGCAGGTGGCTATATAGGTGCTAAAGAACACGAAGCTTTAAGGGCTATTGATAAAAGGCTTGAAGATGTTGTGGAATTTGGCTGGTTTACCTTCATCGCTAAACCTATGTATGTAGGACTTGACTTTTTATTTAAGCATATAGGAAACTGGGGTTGGGCTATTGTTGTTTTAACCTTGATTGTGCGTGTGATTTTATTCCCACTTACTTATAAATCTATGATTTCTATGAATAAGCTTAAAGATTTAGCCCCTAAAATGAAAGAGATTAGGGAGCGTTATAAGGGCGACCCTCAAAAGATGAATATGCATATGATGGAGCTTTATAAAAAACACGGTGCAAATCCTATGAGTGGCTGTTTGCCTATACTTTTACAAATTCCTATTTTCTTTGCGATTTATCGTGTTTTATTTAATGCTATTGAGCTTAAAGATGCGCCGTGGATTTTTTGGATACAGGATTTATCAGCGATGGATCCTTATTTTATCTTGCCGATTTTAATGGGTGCTACGATGTTTTTACAGCAGCTCATCACTCCTATGACTATACAAGATCCTTTACAAGCTAAGATTATGAAATTTTTACCTGTAATTTTTACAATCTTTTTCATCACTTTCCCTGCTGGACTGACGCTTTACTGGTTTATCAATAATCTTTGTTCTTTGCTTCAGCAATGGATAATTAATAAGATGTTTGAAAAAGAACATCACAAAAGAGAAAGCGAGAAAGCGAAATGAAAATAGAAGCTAAAGACCTCCAAAGTGCCTTAACGGAAGCTTCTATCAAGCTTGAATGCTCTGTGGTAGATTTAGAATATACCATTTTACAGCAGCATAAAAGTGGCTTTTTAGGTTTTGGGCGTAAAAGTGCTATTATAGAAGTTGAAGTAAAAAGATACAAAAAAAAGCATTTTAAAAAAGAAAATAAGCCTCATTTTAGAAATGAAGAAAAATCAAATCATTTTCAAAAAACAGACAAAGTCGTAAAAACAGAAAGTGAGTTTAAAAAAAATGAGTCTAAAATTAAAAAAATGGAAGAAAATGAGCCTAAAACTGAAGTAAAAATGGAGTCAAGTAAAAAAGAAAAATATGTCGTTAAAAGCGATGCTATTTTTGATAGCTTTCATAAAGAAGACCATACTAGTCGTAATCAAGATGACCTTTTGGACGAGATTAAAATTCAATTAGAAAGACTTTTAAAAATTTCTTGTTTTCAAATTTCTTTAAAAGAGATTAAAATGTATAATGAAAATTGCATTTTTATCCGTTTAGATGGTGAAGACTCCGCACTTTTAATAGGTAAAGAGGCACATCGCTATAAAGCCTTTTCTTATCTTTTGCATAATTGGATTAATTTAAAATATAATCTTTTAGTTCGTCTTGAAATTGCCGAATTTTTAGAAAAACAAATTCAAGGAATGCAATTTTATTTGCAAGGTGTGGCGGAAAAAATTAAACAAAGTGGAAGAGGGCAGACTAAGCCACTTGATGGGGTTTTGATTAAAATCGCCTTAGAAGAATTAAGAGCAATGTTTCCCCACAAATATGTAGGCATTAAGCAAAATGGCGAACAGCGTTTTGTCGTGGTTAATGATTTTGTAAAAAAAGATGAATGATACCATAGCCGCCCTTGCAACAGCCTATGGCACAGGTTCTATTTCTATCATAAGAGTAAGTGGAAGTAGGGCTTTAGAGCTTGGCTTAAAGCTTTCACATAAAGATGAGTTAAGTCCTCGTTATGCGTATTTTGTCAAGCTTTTTAATGATGAAAATGTCTTCATTGATGAGGCGATTATGATTTATTTTAAAGCACCCTTTAGCTTTACGGGTGAAGATGTGGTAGAGTTTCAAATTCACGGCGGCTTTAGTGTAAGTGAAATTTTATTAGATGAATTATTAAAAAATGATGTGCGTTTGGCTAAGGCTGGGGAATTTAGCAAAAGAGCGTGTTTAAATGGCAAAATGAGCGCATTAAAAGCTTTAAATATCCAAGATCTTATCAATGCCAAATCAGCCAAATCAGCCAAAATTATCGCTAGAAATATGCAAGGAACTTTAGCTAATTTGATAGAAAAAATCAGGCTTGATTTAGTGAAAAGTTTAGCCTTTGTGGAGACTAGCATTGATTATGCGGATGATGATTTACCAAGTGATTTAATGACTCAAATTTGCACGATGTGTGAAGAAAATGCGAGAATTTTAGAGGAGATTTATACCCTTTCTCAAAGTAAAAAAGCCCTTTTGGAGGGCTTTAAAATCGCCATCATAGGTAAGCCAAATGCAGGCAAATCCTCACTTTTAAACGCTCTTTTAGCCTATGAAAGAGCCATAGTATCGCCTTTGGCGGGAACGACACGAGATTTTATAGAAGAAAGCCTTAAAATCGGCACACATTTAGTCAAAATCATCGATACCGCAGGTATTAGAAAAGGCGAGGAAGCAATCGAAAAAATAGGCATTGAGCTAAGTAAAAAAAGCATTGATGAAGCAGACATTATCCTAGCACTTTTTGACTCCTCAAGGGAATTTGACGATGAGGATAAAGAAATTTTAAGCCTTTTAAAAGCTAGTGAAAAAAAGATTTTTTATCTTTTAAATAAGTGCGATTTAAAAAAGAAATTTGAAGGTCCTAGCGAAATTCATTTTTTAAAAATCAGTGCCAAAGAGGACATAACGCCCTTAAAAAAGACTTTAGAGACTTATTTAAATAGCCTAGATAGCGAGGGTTTTTTGGTAAGCTCACTTGATTTTATCCACTCTTGTAAAAAGGCTAGTGAAGCCATACAAAGGGCAAAAACGCTTTTAGATGAGAGAGTTTTGGAGCTTTTTGCTTTTGAGTTTAATATGGCGATTGAAGAGCTTACAAAATTTACCAAAGATTTTAAGAGGGAAGAAATTTTAGATGAAATGTTTAGTAATTTTTGCTTAGGAAAATAAAGGATATAAAATGGATAAAGAAACAATCAAAGCCCATAAAATTAGCGATGAGGAATATGCTGAAATTTTAAACATCTTAGGTAGAGAGCCAAATTTACTCGAGCTTGGCGTGATTTCTGCGATGTGGAGTGAGCATTGCTCTTATAAATCAAGCAAAAAATACCTTAATGGCTTTCCCACAAAAGCGCCTTGGGTCATACAAGGACCGGGAGAAAATGCCGGCGTGATTGACATAGGCGGAGGTATGGCAGCAGTTTTTAAAGTCGAAAGTCATAATCACCCAAGTTTTATCGAGCCTTTTGCAGGGGCAGCTACTGGAGTAGGGGGGATATTAAGAGATGTTTTTACTATGGGAGCTAGGGTCGTTGCAGGGCTTAACTCCTTAAAATTTGGCGACATTAAAGACGCAAAAGTTGCTAAACATCAAAAATATTTACTCAAGGGCGTGGTGAGTGGAATTTCACATTATGGAAATTGTATGGGAGTGCCGACAATTGGCGGAGAGTGTGCCTTTGAACCTTGCTTTAATGGCAATATTTTAGTCAATGCCTTTGCGCTTGGAATTTGTAAAATAGAGGATATTTTTTACGCTAAGGCTGAGGGCGTGGGAAATCCTGTCATTTATGTGGGCTCTAAAACGGGACGCGATGGACTTGGTGGAGCGGTGATGAGTTCTTCAGGTTTTAACGAAGAGAGTAAAAAACTCCGTCCCACAGTCCAAATAGGCGACCCTTTCAGTGAAAAACTTTTAATGGAGGCTTGTTTAGAGCTTTTTGAGAAAGATTATATTGTAGGCATACAGGATATGGGTGCAGCAGGGCTTACTTCAAGTAGCTTTGAAATGGCTGGGCGTAGTAGAAGTGGAATGAGGCTTTATTTAGATAAAACTCCTATGCGTGAAGAGGGTATGAGTCCTTATGAATTAATGCTTAGCGAGAGTCAAGAAAGAATGCTTATTTGTGCGAAAAAGGGTTTTGAAAATGAGGTCATAGAAATTTTTAAAAAATGGCAGCTTGATGCCGTAGTTATGGGCGAGGTTACAGATACTGGTTTAATGGAGCTTTTTTGGCATAATGAAAGGGTAGGGCTTATCCCTATCGAGCCTTTAAGTGAAAAAGCACCGATTTTAGATAGACCTATAAAAGAGCCTAGCTATTTAGAAACAATTAAAAAAGAAAAATTCGAACTAAAACTCCCTATAAATGAGCTTTTTAAGCAAATGTTAAGTAATGAAAGTGTTAATGATAAAAGCTTTATTTACGAGCAATTTGACTCAAGCGTGGGGACAAATACTATAAAAGCGGACGGCGCTTTAGGTGCGAGTGTGCTTAGAGTTAAAGAAAATGGTGCGGCTTTAGCTATGGCTATGGAGTGTAATTCAGCGCTTAATTTCATCGACCCTAAAAAGGGTGCAGCTATGGCTGTGGCGGCTGTGGGGAGAAAGATAGCTTGTGCTGGGGCTAGGGCTTTGGCAATTAGTGATTGTCTAAATTATGGCAACCCACAAAATCCCGAAGTAATGTGGCAATTCGCACAAGGTTGCGAGGGCATAAAAGAGGCTTGTAAGGCTTTAAATACGCCTGTTGTAAGCGGTAATGTTTCTTTATATAATGAAACAGACGGCATTAGCATTTATCCAAGCCCTACCATAGTGGGCGTGGGAGTGCAAAAAAACGCAAATTTGACCCTTAAAGCGAGGATAGAAAAAGAAAATATCGCTCTTTATCTTTTAGGAGAGAGCTTTGGGGAATTTGGTGCCTCTTTAGCGATGAAAGTGCAAGATAAAAAGACAGCAGGTAGCATAAAAGGCGTGGATTATAAAGCCGAACTTACACTTTGGGATTTGCTCATAAGTGCAAATGAAAAAGGGCTTTTAGAGTGTGCTAATAGCGTGGGCGTGGGAGGCGTGGCTTTAAGCGTGGCTAAAATGGTCGCCCTTTCTTGTGTGGGGGTCGATTTAAAAAGCGAATTTAAAAATGAAGCGTGGCTTTTTGAGGAAAGTGCTTCAAGGGCTGTTGTGGGAGTAAAAAATGAAGAAGCCTTTTTAAATTTGACGCAAAAATTTGGCATAAAAGCTTATAAACTAGGACTTAGCACGAAAAAGCAAGAATTCATTTTTGATAGCCTTAGTTTAAGCTGTGAGGAGCTTAAAAAGCTCTATTTTGAAAGTTTTAAAGAGCAGATATTATGAGTGGAATTTTACTTCTTATTTTAGTCGCTTTCATTTTTTATTTATATTATAAAAAATGGGGCAAAAGTGAATTTGTAAATTCAGCTAGTCGCGGTGCTAAGGGCTTTGCAAGAGGCTTTGCTAGGGGGGTAATGCAAGAGAGGGTTGAGGAGTTTAAAAGGCGTATGAATTATTATGTCATCGCCCTTTTGGCTAAGATTGCTAAAAGTGATGGCAGGGTTAGCGAAAAAGAAGCTGAAATGATAAGCGAACTCCTAGACGCAAATGCGAAAGATGAGAAAGAAAGGGCGTTTTTAAAGTCCGCTTTTAACGAGCATAAAGAAAATTTAAATGATGTTTTTGAAGTGGCTAAGGATTTTTTAAAAGAGGTCCCCCTCCCTAAAAATGAAAGGCTAAATGTGCTTAGAGTGCTTGTTTTTATGGCTTTGATTGACGGGGAATTTAATGCGAAAAAAAGAGAACTCCTAGAGCAAATTGCAAGAGCTTTTAATATAGCAAAAAGTGAGCTTGAAGCCTTTATAGAAAGCTTTTCTAGGCTTAAAAGTCCTAAAAAAGAATTAAACGAAAATGAAGCTTACGCACTTTTAGAGCTTAAGACTGGAGCAAGTTTAAGCGAGGTCAAAAAGCAGTATAGAGCTTTAGCGAAAAAATACCACCCCGACATCTTAAACGCAAATAATGTCAGCGAAGAAGAGCTTAAAAGAGGCGTAGAGCAATTTCAAAAAATCAACGAAGCTTATGAATTTTTAAAGAAAAAGTTAAGTTAAGGAGTAAAAATGAAAATTGTATGTTTAGATTCTGCGACTTTAGGCGGAGCGGATTTAAGCTTATTTAGCGAATTTGGGGACTTTGTAAGCTATGAGCTAACGCCCAAAGATAAGGTTATCGAAAGGCTTAAAAATGCCGATGTGGCGATGGTTAATAAGGTCATTTTAGATGAAAATGTGCTTAAAAATACAAATTTAAAACTCATTTTAGAAACAGCAACCGGGCTTAATAATATAGACCTTGAGTATGCTAAAAAGCGTGGCATTACCGTTAAAAATGTCGCAGGATACTCGACAAAAAGTGTCGTTCAACATAGCTTTGCCTTAATCTTTGCTTTTTTAAATCAAACGATTTTTTATAATGACTGGGTAAAAAAGGGCAAGTGGTGCGAGAGTGAAATTTTTACCGATTTTACACAAATGCTAAGTGATTTAAGCGGTAAAAAACACGGTATTATAGGACTTGGGACCATAGGTAAAGAAGTGGCTAGAATTTCAAGTGCCTTTGGGGCTAGGGTGTGCTATTATTCTACAAGCGGAGCAAATCATAACGCAGAGTATGAGAAAATAGAGCTTAACGAGCTTTTAAAAACTTGCGATATTATTAGTATCCACGCACCGCTTAATGATAAAACGAAAAATTTACTTTCTTACAAAGAGCTTATTTTGCTTAAAAATGAGGCGATTTTGATTAATGTAGGGCGTGGAGGCATTATCAATGAAGCAGATTTAGCAAAAGCTTTAGATGAAAAGAATTTTAGAGTGGGGCTTGATGTTTTAGAAAATGAGCCTATGCTTAAAAATCACCCCCTTTTAAGCGTGAAAAATAAAAATAAGCTTTTAATCACCCCGCACATTGCTTGGGCGAGTAAGGAAAGTTTAGCAACTTTAATCCAAAAAGTTTATGAAAATTTAAAGGAGTGGGTAGAAAATGGCAAGTGAGCATAGTTTTGACATTAGCGGAGCGGTTGATTGTGGGGAGCTTAAAAACGCCCTAGAGCAAGCTAAAAAAGAGCTTGAGAGCAGATACGATTTAAAAGGCGTGAAAAGTGAGCTAGAATTTAGCGAAAAAGAAAGCGTTTTTAAGCTTTTATGCTCGAGTGAAGCAAAGCTTGAGGTTTTAAAGGATATTGTGATTTCAAAGCTTATCAAAAGAGGGATTAATCCTAAGGGTATTAAGGAGCTATCCCGTGAGAGTGGGGCTGTTTTTAAGCTAAATTTAAAGGTTAATAACGCCATAGACAGCGAAAACGCTAAAAAAATCAATAAGGCGATTAAGGATAGCAAACTCAAGGTAAGCTCTCAAATAAGAGGCGAGGAAGTGCGCGTGAGTGCGAAGCAAATTGACGATTTACAAGCGGTAATAAAGCTTGTCAAAGAGCTTGATTTAGAGCTTAATCTTAGCTTTAAAAATTTAAAATGAAATATTTTCTTAGCTTTATTTGTGCCTTATTTTTGTGTGCGTGTGCGACAAAGAGTGAAAATAAAAAGGCTCAAAGTATACAGGTTTTCATCTCTTCTTCTAGCTTTAAGATTAACGAGGCGGGTTTTTTAAAGCGTGAAAACTCCGTCCTTTCTTTAGAGCTTTATAAATTCGCCAAGCCCTTTTTTAAGCTTAATCTTAAAGAAAAAATTTGTCTTAATGGCGTTTGTTATGCGAAAAAAGAATTTAATCAAAAATATCTAAAAAACGCCTATTATGAGGACTTTTTACGCGACATTTTAGAGTTAAAGCCTCTTTTTGAGGGCGAAAATTTAGAAAAAACGCCGTGCGGTTTTAGCCAGAAATTACGCCGCAAAGATAGCGTGATATTTTATGAAATTTGCGATGAAAAACTGCGTTTTAAAGATGAAATTTCAGGGCTTAGGATAATGATTAGCCGTTTTTAGGGGAAATAATGCTTGAACTTAAAGAATTTTTAAACGAACCTAAAATTGAAAAAACCAAGCTTTATCAAAGACTTCAATGCTCTAAAAATGAAGCCTTGATTTTGAAAGAGCTTTGTAAAAGCTATGTTTGTGCCAGTGCCTCCGTGAGTGCTTTTAGCTTACTTGTGGGACTTTTTGGGGAGAAAGATTATGCTTATTTAGATTATTTAGAGGATTTAAAAGGCTTGATTAAACGCGGTTTTGTAACGAGTGGTTCGGGCTTTTTTAAAAATATCGATTCTAATAAATTAAGCAATTCTAAGTTAGTTTTATTACAAAGCGAACTAAGCCTTAGTCAGTATTTTTTAGACTTTATTGATAGCAAAACCTCCTTTAAAGTGCCTAAAATTAAAGCTTATGGGGCTTATTTGGAGTATTTAAGGGACGAGTTTTTAAAAGTGGAGTTTTATGAAAGGCTTTCTTTCGCAAGGCATAGCGAGTATTATGCCGTGCTTAAAAGCCACATTAAAGAATTTGAAAAGTATATTAAAGAGTGCTTGAAACTTAGTAAATTTCATAATGTCTTAAATGCGATTTTCAAAGAACACGCCCTAAACGCTAAAGAGCAAATTCTCTTCCTAGCACTCTTAAAGGAGGAATACACCCTAAGCCACGAAAACTCAGCCGCCAGAGAGCAAAACGCTTTGCTAAATTTAATTAGCGAAAACGAGCTTGAACTGCGTCAAAATAAAAAGCTTTTAGAGGACGATTCTAAGCTTTTAAATTTAATCGAGTATGATGAGTATTTAAACGCTTTTGGAGAGCTTTCTAAGAGTTTTTTTATCAGCGATGAAGTGTTAGAAAGGGTGATTAATTCCCCTACCAAACAAAACCAAAAGCTAAAACTTGAAAGCCTTGTCAAAGAGCAAGAAATTTTCGAACTCATCGAGCCAAATATTGACATTAATGACATCATAATGCCAGAAAACACCAAAGAGCTTTTAAGCAATATCCTAAAACAAAAAGATAAAAAAGTCCTTGAAAGGCTTAGTTTATGGGGGATTAAAAGCTCTAAAAATATCGAAGCAAAGATTATTTTCTACGGACCCCCGGGCACAGGTAAAACAATGTCAGCATTTGGCGTAGCTAAGGCTATGAAAAAGGCGGTTTTAAGCTTTGATTGCTCTAAAATTTTAAGCAAATGGGTAGGCGAGAGCGAACAAAATGTGCGAAAAATTTTTGACACTTATAAAAATATCGCCAATTCTTGTAAGCAAAGTCCCATTTTACTGCTTAATGAGGCAGACCAGTTTTTAAGCACACGCATAGAGGGAGGCAGTGGAAGTGATAAAATGCACAATCAAATGCAAAATATTTTCTTAGAGCAAATCGAGCGTTTTAGCGGAGTTTTAATCGCCACGACCAATTTTTTAGAAAGCCTTGATAGTGCCTTTTCTAGGCGTTTTGATTTAAAGATTGAATTTAAAAAGCCTGATTTTAAGGACAGGCTTAAGATGTGGGAGAAATTTTTGCCTAAAAATGCGGATTTTGAAGAGGCTTTTGAGCTTGAAACTCTAGCTAAATACGAGCTAAGTGGCGCACAAATTCTTATGGTCGTGAAAAACACAGCCCTAAAAACAGCCATTTCAAAGGACGGCATTTTTACGATGAGAGCTTTTTTAGAAAGCATACAAAAAGAGCTTGAGGGAAGTTTTGATAAAAGTAAAATTGTAGGATTTTAGTTTTCAACTCCCATTTTTCCATATTTTACAAAAAAAAAAAAAACGATTTTTCAAATTTCTCTTTACTTTTTGTTAATTTTTCCTTATAATTACAATTATTTTTATCTTATTTAGATAAGGATTTAGTTATGAAAAAACATCTTATTCTTGCGGGGGGGGGGGGGGGTAACTCCAGCTTTAAAAGGCTTTACTTTATTTTCTTGTAGTTCTTTAATTTTCCTTACAGTAGATTTAAATGCCCAAACTATTACCATTGCTAACAATAATAGGTTCATAAATCATAATCATTACGGCAAAACACTAATAGTAAATTCCCACTTAAATACGGGCACTTATAGCGGTATTAAAGCTTCTCTAGGACTATATTTCACAACCATTAAAAAACTTGATATACAAGAAAAAGCTTCTATAGAATCTTGGCTTGATACACAAAACGCAACTATAAATCAAGTGGATATTAATAGCGGAAATGTTGCAGGGTTTCATTTCAAAGGAGGCACTAAGATAACAACTATAGATATCAAACAAGGAGGACGCATGCGCACTATGTATATACGTAATCCTAATGTAACTATCGAGACTTTAAACATCGAAGGCACCATTGCAGGCTGGGCTCAGTATGGCGGTATTAATAATCAAGGAGGAAAAATAAATACTATCACTGTCAGTAACGGAGGTAAAATCGAACAAGGCGTTAGAAATAATAACGGCACTATACAAACCTTAACTATCAACCAAGGACAAGTGCAAGGTGGCGTTCATAATAATCGAAACGGAAGAATAAATACTATCACTGTTCAAGGAGGTACTATCCATAATGGCATTAGAAATAATAACAATGGCACTATACAAACCTTAACTATCAATAACGGGACTATTAATGGTGGTATCACTAATAACCGCACTATGGGAAGCATTAGCGTGAGTGATAGCACGGTAAATGGAGGGATTAATAATAATAATAATAGTAAAATTAATAACGGCATAAACATCACAAATTCCACCATAGGCGGCAATATCGTCAATTCAGGCGCTAACGCTAGCACAGGTCCTATCAGCATCACAGGAACAAGTAATGTAAGTGGCAATATCGTTAATTCAGGCACTAACGCTAGCACAGGTTCTATCAACATCACAGGAACAAGTAATGTAAGTGGCAATATCGTTAATCAAAACGGCGCAAATTTTAATAATCAAATCACCCTAGAACAAAACTCCAAACTAGGAGGCATTTCAAATAATGCAAATTCTACGATGGGCGGAACGCTTGATTTAAAAGGCGAAGTAGGAACAATCAGCAATGCTGGAACTTTTAATAGCACTTTAACTTTAAGCAATAAAGTAGGAACAATCAGCAATTCTGGAACTTTTAATAGCACTTTAACTTTAAGCAATAAAGTAGGAACAATTGAAAATAAGCAAGGCGGAACGATAAGTAATGACATTACTATTAATAGTGGTGGAAGCGTAGAAGCGATTAATAATGAGGGAACTATGAAAAACATCACTAATAATGGAACTTTAAGTAGTATCACAAATTCAGGCACTATGCAAAACATCACTATACAACAGCAAGGAAAAGTAGAAAATATCACAAATTCAGGCACTATGAAAGTCATTACAAATAATGGCACAGTAACACTCACTTTAACAAATAGTGGAGGAACGATTGATAAGGTTACAAACGCCGCAACTGGTGCAACCGCCACTATCCACAACACAGGCACTATTAACAATGAAATTGAAAATAAAGGCACCGCAACTATCCACAATCAAGGCACAATCACAAAGGGTATCATCAATGACGGCGGAACTTTAACTGTTGTTAATGACTTTAGAAGGACTGAAGGGATAAAAGATTTTCAAACCATAGGAGAGATAGGTAAAACAGCAAATGGTGTCCATATAGAAAATAACAAAAATGGTAAGCTTAATATCCCTATTTGGTATTTTAATAAAGAAGAATATACCACACAAGAAGAGAGAAAAAACAATGCCTTACTTGTAGATGGAGATTATGCAAACATTAGCTTAGAAAATGCTTTTGTTAGCACACATAATTTAGATGTAGATGAAACCTATGATGCTTATAGCCTCATCGCAGATAAAAACGGCAATAAGATAGGAGATAAAATCAATAATGGTCAAGGTGTAAATATCAATAAACTCTATTCTGTTTCAGGCATTTATACCTTTGAAAATTACGGGGATAAGGGTCGCTATAGAGCTATCATTAATAGAGATGAGCTAAGTGGTAGAACCCTAGCACAATCTATTATTTATTCTCAAAGAGTAAGAAATGTCAATCTCTCAAGGATGCTAAGAGAAGCCACCACTCAAGTCTTTGTTTCAGGTAAAAAAGGTGAAACAAATGCTAATGGCAAAAGCTTAAGCCAGTTAGAGCGACTCCACACCCATCACAGAGATGAAAACTCTCACAACCATAGCTTTGTGATTCCTTATTATCAAAACTTTAGCGCAAACTTAGGAAGTGAGACAGGGACATTAAAATCAAATTCCTCAGGTATGCTTATCGCTACACAAAGACAACTTCCAAATGATTATGGAGTCTTAGGAATTTATACAGGCTTTGAAAATGTTGATCAAAAGGTTAATGCACAAAGATTAGAAATAGATGGAAATTCTTATTATGCAGGTTTAACTTATAAAAATAGCTTTTATGAAGATGATTTAACAACTTATTTTATGAATCTTACCACTAAGATTGACTATATAAAAAGAGATGTAACTAAGGCTTACCGTGGTTATATAGGCTCTGTTAGTTCTACTGCAAAGGTATTTGGATACGGGGCTAATGCTAGAGTGGGACTAAGTCATTATCTTAAAAATGATGCAAAAATCTCTCCTCAAATAGGCTTTAATTATCTAGGTATGCACTCTAAGCCTTTTACTCTTAATCACTTAGGAGGCACAAGGGAGCATTATCTTTCTCAAAATTTTAATTTCATCGATGCAGTAGCAACGGTAAAATATGAAACTCCTTGGATTAATCGTTTTAAAACAGCTGTGGCACTAGGAACGATTATTAATGTCTATAAAGATGCAAAAGGAACCTTACATCTTGATAGCAATGTCTTAAATGCTGAACTTGACATTGCTAGACTTTATGGAGTAGTGCAAGGGGGAATTTCTTATGACTTGACTAAGGATTCTGATATTTCTTTAGGATATAGTGGAATTTTCTCTTCAGCTAATATTATAAGATCT
>NZ_JANURX010000011.1:0-63773 GCF_030250085.1 Campylobacter felis | reverse complement strand
GCGTGATTTCCTTGCATTTTGTAAGCTCTTTTTTTAGCATTTGAATTTGAGATTTAAAAAAAGCTTTTTTATCCTTGTCTTTTTCAAGCTTTAATTCTTTTTCACATTTTTTTAACTCTTTTTCTAAATTTTTGCGTTTTTGCTTTATGTTATCGTTATAAATTTCAAGCTCATCAAAGGCGTTAAGCCCATTATTTTCACGGCGGAATCTAGCAGTAAGTTTGCCTTTAATGGCATAGTCTAGCAAGGATTTTTTTAAGGTATCTGTTTTCATTTATAAATATCGCCTCTTGAGTCTGCTTTGTAAGCATAGATTAGAATCTCGCTTTCAAGCACTTCGTATAAAAAGCGGTATTTGCCTATGCGTAAGCGATAGTGGTTGGTTCTGCCTTGCAGTTTTTTAATATCTAGCTTTGCTGCATAAGGATTTTGCGCGATTGTCTCAAAGCTTTCAAAAACTTTGGCTTGTATGTCTTGGTGCTTTTTTAAAAACTTTATAAAATCCTTGTGATACTCTATGTTATAGGGCATTTTGTATGCCTTGCTCTGTTGTATTTCCCCTTTTATTCTCTTGGGTATTCTCTTGGCTTACAAGCCTTTTTAGCTCTTCGTGGCTTATGGTTTTGCCCTCTGCTAAGTCCTTACGCGCCTCTACCCACGCTTCATAATCTTCTTTTGTCATAATGGTGTCATCATAGTCTTCTGCTTGTGTTAGCACTTCTACAAGCTCCACGCCTTTAATAAGGTTTATCGCTGAAATTATGGCGTCTTTGTTGCGTTTGTCGATACTCACTTCTAGTAGCATAGTTTCTCCTTATTCGTTTTCTTTAATTATAGTAGAAATTTGCTTCATTATGGAATCTAGCGTGGCGTTTAGCTTATCTCTCTCGGTTTTGATTTGCTCCATAAGCTCTAAAGGGGCTAGTATCTCTTCTTCTTCACTCACATAGCCACATAAATCAAAGTTGTAATTCCTAGATTCTAGCTCTTCTTTAGTGTAGGCTTTAGCCTTGAAATTTCCGCTTTCATCTTGTAAGCTTTGTCTATCACTTTGCCACCACTGCAAAAAGGGCTCAAAATGCTCTAGGCTCATTTGCTTCGTTTTGCCAAAGGATTTTATGCTCTCTGGCATATCAAGGCGGTAGAAGTGGGTGTGCTGTGTGCCTTGTGGGTCGGCATTGAAAAAAAGTAAATTTGTGGGGATAGAAGTGTAAGGGGCGAAAACTGATTTAGGCAAACGCAAGATAAGATAGAGATTAAAATCACTTAAAAGCTTTCTTTTGAGATTGATTTTTGCATTATCAGCACCAAATAAAAAGCCATCAGGTAGCACGACTGCGGACCTGCCTTTGAAAGATAAGCGGTGCAAAATGAGTGCCATAAATAAATCTGCTGTTTCACTGCTTTTGTATTCTTGGGGGAAGTGTTTAATATCATCACCACGCTCATTGCCACCATAAGGGGGATTCATTAAGATAATGTCAAATTTGGGGTATTTTGTAAGATTTATATCAAAGTCTTCAAAATTACTAAATTCAAAGGCATTGCCGTGCTTTAGGTTTGGATTTTCTATGCCATTAATGAGTAAATTTGTCGCACAAAGCAAAAAGGGCAAGGACTTTTTCTCTACACCATAAAAGCTTGTTTCAAAGACTTTTCGCTCACTCGTTAAGCTTACTTGCTTTTCTAAAAAATGTGCCGCTGAAATGAGAAAGCCCCCTGTCCCACAAGCTAAGTCCGCCACACTCTCACCTAGCTTTGGGCTAAGCATTTCTACCATAAATTCTGTAACGGCACGCGGTGTGTAAAACTCGCCGGCATTTCCTGCACTTTGCAAGGTTTTTAAAAAGCTTTCATAGACTTTGCAAAGCTCTTTAAAATCTTGTCTATTGTTAATTTTAAGGCTAGATTCTATCTCATTTATCACTTCGCGTAAAAGATAGCCATCTTTCATATAGTTGTTTAAATCTTCAAAAACTTTTCGCACGATGGATTGATTTAACGGAGTGGATTCTGTGATATTTAGGGCTTTTAGCGTGGGGAAAAGCTCATTGTTGATAAATGTGAGTAAGGGTTCGCCTGTGGGGGACTTCTGCCCTATCGCCCAAGACTCCCAACGCAAATGCTCGGGGATTATAGAGTGATACTCTGTGCCATTCATCTCATTTAGGGCAGTCCATTCTTTTTCATAATAATCATAAAGCTTTAGGAATAAAATCCAAGCAATTTGCTCCATTCTTTGCGCATCGCCATTAACTCCCGCGTCTTGACGCATAATGTTTTGAAGTTTTTTGATATTTAGCATTAGCTTACCTCCTTATAAAGTGCGTTTTTAAGATTTTGTAGTATTGCGTTAAGTCCGCCATATTCTTTAAAAATTTGTGCGATTGTGGTGAGATTATACCTTGAAGCAAAAGGCTCATTGACAAATACACTAGAATCCAGCTCGTTAATGCCCCCTTGTGCGTATTTCTCAAGTAAGAGTTCTAAAAGCTCTCTAGCCTTTGGCTGTAAAGATTCTAGGAATTTATTTGCCTTTTTTGCCCTTTGTGTGCGGCTTAGGGCTTGTGTGCCTTTAGCAAGAGAGAGTAAAATATCAAACTCATCGCAGTTTTGAAATTTATCCATTTGCCCTAACTCTTGGATAAAAATACCCTTTTCTTCAAGCTTGTTTAAAAGCTCTTCACGCGTGGCTTTATCACCTGTGCGTAAGGTGTCAAGGTAAGATTCAAAGGCTTTAGTATTTTGAAGCTTTTCACCGCTAAAAGATTCTAGGCTTTGTGTGATAGGTGTCAAAACACCATTAACATTGCGTAAGATGATGACAGATTTATCTTGCATATAGACTTGTATTTCTTCGCCGTCTATGGTGTGCTTTATCGGTGGGTCTTTTATATCTGGTGGCAGGTCGTTAGACTCTGTTTCATTCTCTTTATCTGTGTTTTTTGGCTTTTTCTCTCGCTTTTTTACCTCATCTGTGCCGATAAACTCCACCTCGCCATCAAAATCTGGGTCGTTTAAAAACTCTTTTGCAATGCCTTTAAAATCTAGCACATAAAAATGCGTTTTGCCCCTAGATTCTAAGACTTCATTAAGCCTTGTGCCTCGCCCTATCATTTGCTTAAATAGGCTTTTATCACGCACAATTTTATCAATGACTATAACTTGCACCATTTGCGTATCTACCCCTGTGCTTAAAAGCTGGGAGGTGGTGGCAATGACTGGGTAGCGTTTGCTTACGCTTTTAAAATTATCTAGCAGGGCTTTGCCCTTATCATCATCGCTTGTTATGCGTGTGATGTAGTTAGAATCTTTTGCCATTTCTTGCTTGTTTTCATCTTGCAAGGCATCTTTCATCAAAAGGGCGTGGCGTTGGTCTTCGCAGAAAATGATAGTTTTAGCGTAAGGATTTTTTAGAGTATGGTGCAAAAATTTGCTCACTTCTTTAGCAACGAAGCGGATTTGGGGTTTGAGATAAATTGTGCGGTTAAAATCTGGGGAGTTAAAAGTCTCTTGTGGGATCTCTCTGCCCTCTTCATCACGCTTACCTAGTTCTGGTGTGTAGCCTTGCATTTCTATATTTGACAAATTTTCTACCACAGAAAAAGGGGCTAAATAGCCATCATCTATGCCTTGTTTTAAGCTGTATTGATACACCGGCTCGCCAAAATAATCTATATTATCATCTTCTCTTTTTTCTAACTCGCCTGCTTCTTGGCTCTCTCTTTGCTCTTTATTATATTTAGGTGTGGCAGTCATACCAATTTGTAGTGCGGAGCTAAAATATTCCAAAATCTCTCTCCAAGTAGAATCCGCCCTAGCACTGCCTCTGTGGCACTCATCGATAAAAATAAGGTCAAAAAAGTCCGACTTTAAGGCTTTATAATGCTCTACTTTATCATTATTTTCTTCACTACCGCTGATAAACTGCTGATAAATTCCAAAATACAAACTATATCCGCTTTTAAAGTCGCGGTTATGTATTGTATAAATGCCTTTGGCAAAGCTTTTAAAAGTCCTTGTGGTGTCGGTGTTTATAAGCTCATTTCTATCAGCTAGATAAAGAATTTTCTCTATCTTTTTGCCATTTGGCAAGATTTGATTAAAAAGACGGTGGGCGATTTGATAAGCGATGAGAGTTTTACCCGTGCCTGTGGCAAGGACGAGTAGGATTCTGCTTTGTCCTTTTTGTGCGGCGATTAGGGCGGCGTTTATGGCGTTGTTTTGATAATAACGCGGTGTTGTTTGGCTTAAATCACAATGCGTTTGTAAAAGATTATCATTTGTGAGATTTTGCCATTTTTTATAGGCTTCATACAGCTCCCTTGGGCTTGGGAAAGCATTAAGGGGTAAATTCTCTTTTGCTACTCCCTTAAAATCTTTTGTAAGCGTGTATTTTACAAAGCCCTTGCCACTACTAGAAAAGGCAAAGGGGGACCTGAGTGCTTTGGCATAGTTTTTCGCCTGTTCTATCCCCTCGCTATCTTCGTATTTATAGGCTTTTGCTTCTAAGACTGCAAGGGCGATTCCATTGTGAAAAAGCACATAATCAGCCTTTTTTATAGTGCTTTTATCCCTTTTGCCTGTTTTGATGTCAATTTTGCCTTCGCTAAACTTATAGTCTTTGGCTTTTACTCCATATTCCATTTTAATGGATTCAAAATCCCAGCCCACTTTGCTTAAAGCAGGTTCAATATAACGCTTTTTGGTGTCTTCTTCGCTAAGGTTTTGCAATGTTTCCAAATTTAACTCCTAAATTAAACGATTATATTAAAAAATGATAATAAATAAAAAGTTTATAGAGCAACTACGCAAAGCATTAGTTTCATAATGAATTTTTAAGCGTAAAAACGCAGTATTTACGCCATTTATTTTCATAAATTTGATAATCCTTAAAGTCTTGCATTTCTTTTTTAGCCTCGCTTCCCTTATAAAGAACAAAGATTGTATTTTCATCGCTTAAATTTTGACAAATTTGGACTAAATCTTTTGCCTTCATCAAGGCTCTTGATGTGATAAAATCAGCCTTAAATTGTGCTTTATGATTTTGAACTTTTTCTTTAAAAATGGTAAGATTTTTAAGCTCACATTCTACTTTTACACTTCTTAAAAAGGCAGATTTTTTGGCATTTGGCTCAAAAAGATAAAAACGACTATCAAGCAAAAAGCTTAAAAAAATGGCAGGAAAGCCCGCTCCACTTCCTATATCAATGATATTTTGAGCCTTTGTAAGGTCGATGAAATTTAAGATTTCTATACTATCTTGTATGTTTTCATCGATGTTTTTAAAATGGGTGAGATTGTGAATTTGATTAAATTTTTTAAGCAAATTTTTATAAATTTCCACCCTTTTTTCAAAAAGTTTTTTGTCATAATCTGGCAAAAATTTCATTTTAAATGTCCCATAGAATCTTGCTTGATTTTAAGATAAGCATCGTTAAATTCATTACTTTTGATAAGTATAGGAATGCGTTTAATAAGCTTTGTTTTTAGAAAATTAAGCTTGTTAGGATTATTTGTAATGAGATTAATTTGTGAAATTTGATAATAATTTAGTATGAAATCCACCACCTCATAAGTCCTTTCATCAGGCTTAAAGCCTAGATGCTCGTTTGCCTCTATGGTGTTTAAGCCCTCATCTTGCAAGGCGTAGGCATTGACCTTATTAAAAAGCCCGATGTTACGCCCCTCTTGTCTTAGGTAAATGACCATACCGCCGTTTTGCTCTATGTATTTTAAAGCAAATTCAAGTTGCTCCCCGCAATCGCACTTTAAACTTCCCAAACCATCACCCGTAAGGCACTCTGAATGAATTCTTAAATTTAAAATATCACTTGGCTTTCCCTTAAAAATGCAAAGATGTTCTTTTTCTCCCTCTTTAAAACTTTGAATTTGAAACTGCCCCCATTTGCTTGGTAAATTTGCAATTTTTGAAATTTTAATTTCCATTGATAACCTTTAATTAAATTATGCTAAAATTGAATTCTAACAAAAAAAGGACAAAATTATGTTTAAAAGATTTAGAAGATTAAGATTAAATCCAAATTTAAGAGAGATGTTAAGGGAAAATTCTTTAGAAATTCGGGATTTGATTTACCCTCTTTTTGTCGTGGAGGGAAATGGGGTAAAAAATGAAATTTCCTCTATGAACGGCGTATTTCAAATGAGCTTAGATATGATTTTAAAAGAGTGTGAAGAGCTTGTGAAGCTAGACTTAAAAGCCATTATACTTTTTGGCGTGATAGAAGAAGCAAAAAAAGATAGTTGTGGAAGTGAAGCCCTAGATGAAAATAGCCTCATCGCAAGAGCCATAAGAGCTATTAAAAAGGACTATCCTCAAATTTTTATCATTAGCGATTTATGCTTTTGTGAATATACAGAACACGGACATTGTGGCATTATAGAGCCAAAAACTAAAAGCGTGGATAATGATGCGACTTTAGAGCTTTCAGCCAAACAAGCCCTTATCCACGCTAAAGCTGGGGTGGATATGATAGCACCAAGTGGTATGATGGATGGCATTATCCTTAGCTTACGCGAGGCTTTAGACGCGGCTGGGTATGAAAATTTGCCTCTTATGAGCTATTCAACCAAATTTGCGTCAAGCTATTATGGACCTTTTAGAGAAGTGGCAAATTCCGCTCCAAGTTATGGAGATAGAAAGAGCTATCAAATGGACTTTCACAACGGCAAAGAAGCCCTAATGGAAAGCCTAGAAGATGAAGCGCAAGGAGCAGATATTTTGATGGTAAAACCTGCCCTTGCGTATTTAGATGTGGTAAAGGAGCTTTCGCAAAATACAAATTTACCACTTTGCGTTTATAATGTAAGTGGCGAATATGCGATGTTTCAAGCGGCTAAAAGGGCTGGGGTGATTGATTATAAAAAAACACTTATAGAAACGATGATAGCATTTAAAAGGGCTGGTGCGAAACTCATCATCACTTATCACGCTAAAGAACTTGCAGAAATTTTAAGGAAAGAAGCGTGAGACATTTTTTAACTTTAAAGGATTTTAGCAAGGAAGAAATTTTAGCCCTTGTTAATCACGCTAAAGTTTTAAAGCAAAAGCCTGAAAAACTTTTGATAGATAAAACTTTGGCTATGATTTTTGAAAAAAATTCCACACGCACTAGAATGGCTTTTGAATTAGCCATTACAGAGCTTGGTGGCAAGGCTTTATTTTTAAGTGCGAACGATTTGCAGCTTAGTAGAGGAGAACCACTTAAGGATACGGCAAGAGTTATAGGCTCTATGGTCGATTTTGTAATGCTTAGGGTTAATCACCACGCAAGTTTGGAGGAATTTGCAAAATATTCAAAAGCTCCTGTGATAAATGCTTTAAGCGATTTGTATCATCCAACGCAAATTTTGGGCGATTTACTCACAATGCAAGAATATCAAAAAGAAGGTCAAATAGCCTTTGTAGGAGATAGTAATAATATGTGTAATTCTTGGCTTATCGCCGCTTCGATACTAGGCTATGAATTAAGCATTGCTTTACCTAAAAACTATCACATTCGCCCTGAAATTTTGGAATTTGCGAAAGAAAATGCAAAAGAAAGTGGAGCGAAAATCACTCTTACAAACGATAAATTCGAGGCTATCAAAGATAAGGAAGTGGTGATTACTGATACTTGGATTTCTATGGGTGAAGAGGAGCAAAAAGAGCAGAAAATCAAAGATTTTGAGGGCTTTATCATCGATAAAGAGGCGATGAGTGTGGCGAAAAAAGATGCGATTTTACTCCATTGCTTACCCGCTTATAGGGGCTATGAGGTGAGTGAAGAGCTTTTTGAGTTACACAGCGAGGTGATTTTTGAGGAGGCGAGAAACCGCCTTTTTGTTGTAAAGGCTTTATTGTGTTTTTTGGAGAGAGAAAAATGAAAGAAATGAAAAAAACCATAGTAAAAAAAACAAAAAATGCTGTGGCACAGATTAATGATTTTAGCAAGTATTTAGGTATGAAAAAGCAGGATTTGACGATTTTTGAAATGCTTCCTGAAGAAAATGAGTATAGACTAAGGCTTAAAAATAGTAAGCTTAATAGAGTTGAGCCTTGGTTTATCATCGATGAGGACGGCGGCACACACGCATTAACTTCTTTGCATAGTCTTAATAATTTGCTAGATACCCTTAAGAAAAATCAAAAGGAAATTTTTGAGCTTAAGCTTGAAAAAGCGATTTACCAACAAATGCCTGTGGATTTTAATGACGCTTGGGCTGTGGCTATGGACGCTGTTGAAAAAATTGTAAGGGTTACTGGGGTGGCTAGGGCTAATGTCGATTTAGACCGCCTACTTGAAGACATTAAAAAAGAACACCCAAATTTATTTATCGATATGAATATGATGATGGAGAGTTTGCAAAATGAAAGATTATAAAGCCTTTGTAAAGTATTCTAAGGCTGGTCCTCGTTACACTTCCTACCCTACGGCTGTGGAATTTAGCACGGAATTTAGCTATGGGGAATATTTAAGATGTTTAAGGGAGTCCAAACGCGATCTTTCTTTATATTTTCACCTGCCTTTTTGTAGAAGTGCTTGTTATTTTTGCGGGTGTAATGTCATTTACACAGCTAAAGAAGAGAGTAAAAAGCGTTATTTAACATATCTTTTTAGAGAGCTTGACATTTTAAGCTCTCTTTTAAATACACAAAAAAAAGTCGTGCAAATGCACTTTGGAGGTGGCACACCGACTTATTTTTCTGCTGAGGAATTAGAAAGTTTAATCTTAAAAATTAAAAGCGTTTTTTCTCATTTTGACAAAGAAGCCGAGCTAAGCTGTGAGATAGACCCTCGCTTTTTCAATGACGCACAAGCTGATGTTTTGGTGCAAAATGGTTTTAACCGCATTAGCTTTGGGGTGCAAGATTTTGACGAAAGAGTGCAAAAAGAAATCCATAGAATTCAACCTTTTGATTTAACAAAAGAAGCGCTTTTAAAGGTGCGAAGTAGAGGAATAAAGTCCGTTAATATCGACCTAATTTATGGCTTACCTTTTCAAAATTTGCAAAGTTTTAAGCAAACTTTAGAAAAAATCATACTTTTAAATCCTGACCGCTTGGCTATTTTTAATTATGCTCATGTGCCTTGGCTTAAGAAAAATATGAGAAAATTTGACGAAAATACCCTACCAAGCCCTGATGTCAAACTTCAAATTTTAGAATATTGTGAGCAATTTTTAGGGCAGAATCATTACAAAATGATAGGAATGGACCATTTTGCTAAAGAAGATGATGAGCTTTTTAAAGCTTTAAATGATAATACCTTGCATAGAAATTTTCAAGGCTACACGACTAAGGGTGGCGTGGATTTAGTGGGTGTGGGACTGACTAGCATAGGCGAGGGGCAAAATTATTATGCGCAAAATTTCAAGGATTTAAAATCTTATGAAGAAGCGATTGAAAGGGGCGTTTTGCCTTTTGAAAGGGGTGTTTTACTTAGTGATGATGATAGGCTTAGAAAGGCTGTTATTATGGCTTTAATGGCGAATTTTAAGCTAGATATTAAAGAGATAGAAAGGGAATTTAAAATTGATTTTAGAAAGTATTTTAAACAGGATTTAAAGGCTCTTGAGGAGTATGGTGAGTTTGTAAGCGTTGAAAATGATTTCATTAAAGTCAATGAAACAGGCACAATGCTTATAAGAAATATCGCAATGTGTTTTGATGCGTATTTAAAAAACATTAGCGAAGAAAAAAAAGTATTTTCAAAGACGCTTTAATGGATTTTGCTAAATTTTCTCAAAGCTGCGTAAAATGTGGCAAATGTATCCCCACTTGCACAATTCATCAAATCAAACGCGATGAGATTAATTCTCCGCGTGGTTTTTTAGACCTTTTGACTGCGTATAAAGAGGGAAATTTAGAGCTTGATAAAGAAGCAAAAAGAGTGTTTGAATCTTGCTTTTTATGCACGAATTGCGTGGAGGTTTGCCCATCGCACATTAGGGTTGATAATGCCATTGAGGCGGTGCGTTATGACATCGCTAAGAAATTTGGCATAGCTTGGTATAAAAGGCTTTTGCTTTATTTTTTACGCACACGAAAAGCCCTTGATATAGCAGCTAAATTTGGCTTTGTGTTTCAAAGCTGTGCTTTTGCTTTGCAAAATTCTGGTATGAAGGCGCGTTTTTCTTTACCTTTGATTAAAAAAGGCAGACTTTTGCCTAGTTTTAAGCAAAAAAGTTTTTTAAATCAAAACACCGAATTTATCGATAATGGCGGAGAAAAAAGCGTAGGATTTTTTGTAGGCTGTTTGGCAAATTATTTTTATATAGATAGTGCAAAAGCCGTGCTTAGTATCGCTAAAGAGCTTAAAATTAATGTTGATTTGATGAAAGAGCAGGTTTGCTGTGGAGCGCCGCATTTTTTCACAGGGGATTTTAAAAGCCTTGAAAGTCTAGCGAAAAAAAATGTGGAATATTTTGAAAAAAAGCTTGAAAGTGTGGAATATATCATCACTCCTGAAGCGACTTGCTCGGCTATGCTTAGTGTGGATTTGGAGCATTTTTTTACGATGATAAAGGAGGAGCAGTGGGCTAAAAGAGCGGCTAAAATCGCCCCTAAAATCAAGCTTGCGACTTGGTATTTTTATGAAAAAACGCCTCTTTTAGAGCTTTTAAAAACTAAGGCTCAAAAAGAGCTTTTAATCACCTACCACGACCCTTGCCACGCGAGGAAAATGCAAGGAGTGTTTAAGGAGCCAAGAGCCTTTTTAAAGGCAAATTACCGCTTTGCTGAGATGAGTGATTCTAATGCTTGTTGCGGTTTTGGAGGCGTGAGTATGCAAAGTGATTATTATGAAAATACCTTAAAAGTGGGACTTAAAAAAGCTAAGATGATTGATGAAAGTGGTGCTAGCGTGGTGAGTGCGGAATGTTCTGCTTGTAGAATGCAAATTTCAAACGCCCTTACGCAAAATCAAAGCAAGGTGGTTTTTAAAAGCCCCCTTGAATTAATCGCACAGGCTTTAAAGCAGTGAAAAGTCTTTGCATTATCCCAGCGCGTGGTGGTTCTAAGCGAATTCCAAGAAAAAATATTATTGATTTTTGCGGCAAACCCTTGATGGCTTATAGTATAGAAAATGCCCTAAATTCAGGCATTTTTGAGGAAGTTGTGGTTTCTAGTGATGATGAGGAAATTTTGCAAGTGGCAGAGGCTTTTGGGGCGAGGGCTTTGATGAGGGAAAAGGAGTTAAGTGATGATTTTAGCTCAAGCTCTAAGGTTATAAAAAGCGTTAGCGAAAAAATAGGGGCTGGGTATGAAAACATTTGCTGTCTTTATGCGACCGCACCCTTGCTTAATAAAAAAATCTTAAAAGAGGCTTATGAAGAATTTATTAAGGGCGATTTTAGCTTTTTGTTTGGCGCTGTGGAATTTGACTATCCTATCCAAAGGGCGTTTTATTTGAAGGAAAAAAGGGTTTATATGTTTGATGAAAGTCAGTATTTTATGCGTTCTCAGGATTTAGAAAAGGCATATCACGATGCGGGGGCATTTTATTTTGGTAAAAAAGAAGCGTGGCTTAAGGAGGAGATGATTTTCACGCCCAATTCTAGCGTGTATTTACTGCCTAGAAATTTGGTTTGCGACATTGACACGCCACAGGATTTAGAATTTGCGAAAAAACTTTTGATGTTAAATAAGGCTTTGATGTGAAAATTCTCATTCGTGCGGATAGTTCTTTTAAGATAGGACACGGACACATACAGCGTTGTTTGATTTTAGCAAAGCAATATGAGAAATTAGGACACGAAGTGAGCTTTGCTTGTTTGGAGCTTGAGGGAAATATCATAGAAAAAATTCCAAATGAGGTTTTTTTACTTGAAGGGACGAGCCTAGATGAGCTTTGTGGGCTGATTGAAGAAGAAAGTTTTGAACTTTTAGTGCTTGATCATTATGATTTTAAAGAGCAAGATGAAAGAGCGATTAAGGCGATGTGTGAGGTGCAAATTTTAAGCTTTGATGATGAGCTAAAGCCTCATTTTTGTGATATTTTACTTAATGTTAATGCCTATGCCAAACCTTCACTTTATAAAAATTTAGTCCCTGCTACTTGCGAGCTTAGATGTGGCTTTTCTTATGCTTTGATTAGAGAGGAATTTTACGAAGAGGCGAAGAAAAAACGCCCTAAAATTTGGGATATTTTCATTTGTATGGGTGGCACAGATAGTAAAAATCTCTCCGCCAAACTAGCTCTCGATCTTCCCAAAAGCTTGAAAATTCTCATCGCAACAACAAGTGCAAATAAGAATTTAAAAGCCTTAAAACATTTAGAGCAAAACACGCCTAACATTAGCTTGGCTGTGAATTTAGAACATTTTGCTAAGGCGATGAACGAAAGTAGAAAACTCATTATCCAAGCTTCAAGTTTAGTTAATGAAGCCTTGCTTTTAAAGGCAAATTTTAAAGCCATTTGCACCCAGAAAAATCAAGAAAAACTAGCTCAGTGGCTTTTAGAAAAAGACTATGAAATCGAGTATAGATGATAGAGCTTAGAAATTTTATCTCTCTTAATGAAAATGAGCTTAAGGAGCTTTTAAAATGGCGTAATAGCGTGGGAAATTTTATGAAAACGCAAAATATCAGCCTAGAAGAACATTTAAATTTTGTAAGTAGCCTTAAAAACGATGAAAGTAAGCGTTATTTTGTAGTTTTTAAAGGGGGGCAAAGTATAGGCGTGATACATCTTTTTGATATCAGCCTTCAAACTTGCGAATTTGGACTTTATGCAAAGCCGAATTTAAGAGGCGTAGGACAACTTTTAATGAACGAAGTTTTAAACTATGCTTTTGACACTTTAAAAGTGCAAATTCTAAAAGCTTGTGTATTTAAGACAAATGAAAGGGCTTTAACTTTGTATCTTAAAAATGGCTTTAAAATCATCAGTGAGGACGAAAAAATGTTTTATCTTTGCAAACGGGGGGGGGGGGGGGGGTAACCCTTTACCTTAATCCTTTAAGGAGAGCTTCGTGAAAATAGCTCTCGTTAGCTCTCCTAATCAGTGGTTTTATGAAAAGGCTTTGGAATTTGCGAAAAAACTTGGGGCGGATTTTTTTGAAGCGTATGAAAAAGTAAGAGGCTATGAGGTCGTTTTCATTTTATCTTATCACAAAATTATCCCGCCAAATTTATTAAGTCTTAATCAACACAATCTCATCATACACGCCTCCAAACTTCCGCAAGGAAAGGGCTGGTCGCCTATGTTTTATCAAATTTTAGAGGGTAAAAATGACATTGTTTTCACGCTTTTTGAGGCGGATAAGGGTGTGGATAGTGGGGATATTTATCTTCAAAAAACGCTTAAGCTTAGAGGCGATGAGCTTTACAAAGAATTAAGAAACAAGCAAGCTTTTTTCAGTTTAGAGCTTTGTGAGGATTTTTTAAAACTTTATCCAAATTTAAAGTCTAAAAAGCAAAATGGAGTGGAGAGCTTTTACCCTAAAAGAAGCCCTAAAGATAGCGAATTAAACATCGATAAAAGTTTAAAAGAGCAATTTAATCTTTTACGCATTTGCTCTAATGAAGACTTCCCTGCTTTTTTCTATCATAAAGGTAAAAAATTTGTGCTAAAGATTTATGAGGAAATTTAGCTTTAGTATTAAAAATAAATTATTATTAAGTAATTATTAAATTTATATTAATAATAACAAATCATAATTTAAGCAACATTTCACATCACAACTTACAAGCAAACAAACACACCAAAACAAAAATTTTTAAAATTGTTTAAAGCCTATTGAAATTAATAAAACCTATCGCAAAAATATAAACTTAACATTGTAGCCCAAAGGCTACAAATTTAATGTCTTGCGAGGTAGTTTGTATCGTAGTTATTATCGATAAAATCAGGATTTTCCATCATCGCCAAATGAAAATCCCTCGTCGTCTTAATCCCCCCAACAATAAGCTCATGCAAGGCCACCTTCATCTTAGCGATGGCCGTATTTCTATCCTCCCCCCACACGACAAGTTTGCCTATCATCGAATCATAATAAGGTGGCACCGCATAGCCCTCATAGCAGTGGCTTTCCATTCTCACATTACGCCCTGCTGGTGGGATATATTTGGTGATTTTACCCGGACTTGGTAAAAAGGTCTTAGAATCTTCAGCGGTAATACGACACTCTATACTATGTCCGCGTAGCTTAATGCTTTCTTGAGGAGGCAAGGCATAGCCCTCGGCAACCTTTATCATCAATTCTATGATGTCTATACCGCTTACCATTTCACTCACGCAATGTTCAACTTGCAAACGCGTATTCATCTCAATAAAATAAAAATCCAAATTTTTATCGACCAAAAATTCAAAAGTCCCAGCACCCTCATAACCTATGGCTTTTGCTGCTTTGACAGCTGTTTCGTGTAATCTTATCCTTGTCTTTTCATCAAGCAAAATAGCAGGACTCTCCTCTATAAGCTTTTGATGACGCCTTTGCATAGAGCAGTCTCTTTCACCTATGTGTATGACATTGCCAAAGCTATCTCCTACAACTTGCACTTCGATGTGGCGAGGGTTTTGGATATATTTTTCCATATACATCGTTCCATCTCCAAAAGCCGTCATAGCCTCACTTTCAGCCGACCAGTATGCTTTTTCTAAATCTTTTTCATTTTCTACCACACGCATACCACGCCCACCGCCTCCAGCAGCCGCTTTTAAAATGACGGGATAGCCTATTTCTTTTGCAAGTTTTTTTGCTGCTTCCGCCCCAGCTAAAGCCCCATCACTTCCGGGGATCACAGGCACACCAGCCCTTTGCATTACTTGTTTTGCCTTGCTTTTATCGCTCATTAAATTCATCGCCTCCACTGAAGGACCTATAAATTTAAGATTATGTTTGGCACAAATTTCGACAAAATTTTGATTCTCACTTAAAAAGCCATACCCCGGGAAAATTGCATCCGCCTCCGCTATCTCAGCCGCTGTGATAATAGCAGGGATATTAAGATAGCTTTCAGCACTTCTTGCCTTACCTATGCAGATATTTGCGTCCGCATACTTAAGATAAAGGGCGTCTTTATCCGCTTCAGAATAAACGCAAATCGCTCTTTTTCCCATTTCTTTAATGGTTCTTAAGGCTCTTAAAGCAATTTCACCGCGATTTGCTATTAAAATGCTTTTAATTTCCATTTATAGTTTCTCCACCGCAAATAAAGGCATACCAAATTCCACAGGCTGTCCGTCCGCGACCAAAACCTCGACAATACGGCAATCAAACTCCGCTTCAATCTCGTTCATAATCTTCATCGCTTCTATTATGGCTATGGTGTCGCCTTTTTTCACATTAGCCCCCGCTTTGACAAAGGGTGCTGCACCCGGGCTTGGCGCTTGATAGAAAGTGCCTACCATAGGGCTTGTAATGCTTGGTTGATTGCTTTTAGTTGGAGTGCGATGAGTTTCATTAACGACATTGACATTAATAGGCTGAGGAGTAGTAGGAGGTGGAGTAGTAGGCGCTGGCACATCACAGAACATCTCTCTTTCAAGCTCTATTTCAAAGCCGTCCTGCTCTTTAATCTTAATCTTGCTAATATTTGCCTCAGAAAACAAATTTACAAGCTCTTTAATCTCTTCTTTAGTCATACAATTCTCCTATATTAAAGACTTTAAATCGCTATTATATTAAAAAATAGTAATTAAAATTGAATTTTTTTTGCTAAAATTAAGCATATTTCATCACAAAGATGAGATAAATTCTTAAAAGAGGCACATATGAAGAAATTATTACTTTGTATGATTGCATTTTTTATAGTAGGGGCGAGTATGGCGGAACCAAAAGTTGCTATTTTAGCCACAGGAGGAACGATAGTAGGGTCTATCGATAGTGCGGTTGCTACTATTGGCTATACGGCTGGTGTTGTAGGTGTTGATGTGCTGATTAAAGCAGTGCCTGAAATTCAAAATTTAGCGAAAATTGAAGGACAGCAAATCGCAAATATCGACAGCTCAAATATGCGTGATGAAATTCAGCTCAAACTTGCAAAAGAGATTAATAAGCTTTTTGCGAGTGGCGTTGATGGTGTGGTTATCACTCACGGAACGGACACTATGGAGGAAACGGCTTATTTTTTAAATTTAACCATTAAAAGCGATAAGCCTGTCGTTTTAGTCGGTGCTATGCGTCCAAGCACAGCCATAAGTGCAGACGGACCTAAAAATCTTTACAACGCAGTCGCTCTAGCAGCTGATAAAAATGCCAAAGGCGTAATGGTTGCTATGAACGATAAAATTCAAAGTGCTAGAGGCGTGGTAAAAACACATACTTTAAATGTCGATGCTTTCTCTTCACCTGATTTTGGGGATATGGGTTATATCGTTGATGGTAAGGTTTATTTTTATAACAATGTCGCAAAAGCTCGCACCAAAAAAGCACCTTTTGATGTGAAAAATCTTAAAGAATTACCAAAAGTAGATATTCTTTATAGCTATTCAAATGATGGCAGTGGGGTGGCTGCTAAGGCTTTATTTGAAAATGGCACAAAGGGTATAGTAGTCGCTGGAAGTGGTGCTGGTAACATACACGAAGCACAAAAAGAAGTTTTAAAAGAGCTTTTAGCTAAGGGGCTTAAAGTCGTGGCGAGTTCTCGTGTAGTGGCTGGTCGTGTGGCAGTGAGTGAGGCGGATAAAAAGCTAGGTTTCATCAGTGCGGAGGATTTAAACCCACAAAAAGCTAGAATTTTGCTAATGTTAGCTTTAACTAAGACTAACGATGTTAAGAAAATTCAAGAGTATTTCTTAAAATACTAAAACATAGGCTCTTTATGAGCCTATATTCAAAGTTTTAATTTTAAATTCACTTAAAAACGCATTGCAATTCATAAGACTTTATTTGAAATGGCATAGTAGTCGCTGGTAGCATACACGAAGCACAAAAAGAAGTTTTAAAAGAGCTTTAAGGCTTAAAGTTCTCTCGTGTAGTCGCTGGTCGCGTGGCAGTAAGTAAAGCGGATAAAAAGCTAGGTTTCATCAGTATGGTATAGTAGTCGCTGGAAATGTGGTAGTGAATAAGGGGGGAATAATTTTTAAGATAATTGTTATTTTTAGGATTTTATATGCTTAGAACGAAAAAAGCCCCTGGGGGCAGGGGCTGACCACCCAGCTAAAAGGGAGGGGGCTGGGTGGATAAGTGGCATTATACCATAAAAATTAAAACTTGTAAAGAGCTTGAAGTCTTACAGTATCTTTTTTACCTTCGCCGTTTGCATCTTTATCAACATTTAGGTAAGAATACCGAGCTTGGAAAGATAGTTTTGGAGAGTATTTATAATCTACTCTTGCAACAGCTTCCATTTTTTCACCACCGCTCTTGTGGTCAGCTGTCTTAGTTCCACCATATACGAAGTCTGCACCTAAACGCAATACTTCATTGAAGGTATAACCAGCAGTTAGGTAACCAAAAGTATTTTGACCAAGGTCGCCATTTAGGTGTGAACCTTCAGTGTAGTAAATTTCGTTACCAGCAAGAAGATGTCCTAAGTTACCTTGATCTTCGATCACTGTTACTGTTACAGCATCTTTTTCACCATAGTATAAACCACCTAGGCTAGCGTCAAAGCCATTCCAGTCAATAGAACCTCTTAAAGCGAAGAAATTTCCGTCTTCAAATTTTTTATTACTTGGTCCTGTAGATTGTCCCGGTTTATTGTTAGCAGTATAAGTTTTATCTAGGTAGTTTCCTAAATAAGCGGCATTAAGTTTCCAGTTGACATCGTTAAAGATAGTTGTGCCATAAGCTAAATCTAAAGCATACCAAACGCCTACGCTATCCCAATAAGCACCCCATAGTTGAGAGTCAAGTTGTCCGCCGAAAACTTCATAAGAAGCGATAGCAGCACCACCATAAAGGTTACCAACTTCATCAAAAGTTGTAACATTACCAAAACCTGTTACATCACTTCCTTGCTCATCTACATTGTAGCTATCTACCGCGAAAGCTGCAAAAGTTAAGCCGTCAAAGCTGTTATTAACCACTTTGACACCTGCGCCAACAAGACCATCTATGCCATTGTCAGTCCAGATAGTGTTAAGCTGTTGCTTACCTACTGATACGCTAGTAGCAAAGTCTTCATTAGTGTAAGTTAGGTAAAGTTGTCTTACATGTAAAGTCGCACTATCGCCAGTTGTAACACTTATAACATCAGAACCATAACCGCCATCTTTCGCACTATAATCTAATTGAACGAAAGCTTTGAAGTTATCTGCGATCGCAGCGTTGAAATTAAATTGCGCTCTGTATTTGTGATTTTGCTTAGAGGTATTAAGACCTGACTGACCAACAAGACCAGCATTATCTTTGATATTTCCTGACTCATAGCGGTATCTTAAAAAACCTGATACATCGATATCTTTAATCGCTTCTTCTAGTGGAGTAGCATTAGCCACTGAGAAAGCACCCGCAGCAAGAGCTGCAACTAAACTAAGTTTAACTAGTTTCATGAGAATTCTCCTTAAAATAAGATATAAAACGGCGAAATTATAGCATATAAATGAGCTTTTTTACTTAAATAATACTTAAAAATTAAAAATATTAAAGAAAATAAAGATAAGAAATAAAGCCCTAGAGCTTTAAACTAGGGCTTTTAAGGAGTTCTTATGAATGTTTAATTTACACGATGAAATGATAAATTTAAAAGCTTAATGATAGGTAAATAATATTAAATTTTATTAATCACTATCTCATTTTCTTCTAAATCTATGCTTATGGTATCGTTTAGGCTTAAGGTATCGCTTAAAATCATATCGCTTAATTTATCCTCTATCTTATCATAAATGGCTCTTTTAAGAGGTCTTGCTCCAAAGTCAGGGTCAAAGCCCTCTTTGGCGATGAGTTTGGCGGCTTCATCGCTTAAGGTCGCTTTTAAGCCCTTGTTTTCTAGGCTTTTTTGCAAGTCTTTGAAAAGTAATTTCACTATCTCATATGCCTCGTTTTGTCCTAGTGGGTTAAAGGTGATGATGTCATCGAGGCGGTTTAAAAATTCGGGCTTAAAAAAGCTTTTAAGCTCGGCTTTTACCGCTTCTTCTTGCTCTTTTCCTTTTAAATTCATAATGGCATTTGAGGCGATGTTAGAAGTTAAAATGATAATGGTATTTTTAAAATCCACACTCACGCCCTTGCTATCTGTGGCTCTTGCGTCATCTAATATGCCTAAAAGTATGTTAAAGACATCTTTGTGTGCTTTTTCTACCTCGTCAAATAAAATCACGCTATAAGGCTTTCTACGCACGGCTTCAGTAAGCTCTCCGCCCTCTTCATGCCCTATATAGCCCGGAGGCGCACCTAAAAGACGCGAAACGCTGTGTTTTTCCATAAATTCACTCATATCAAAACGAATCATTGCTTTTTCATCGTCAAATAAAAATTTCGCTAAAGCTTTGGCGGACTGGGTTTTACCCACGCCTGTTGGTCCTAAGAATAAAAAGCTTCCTATGGGTTTGCTGCCCTCGTTTAACCCTGCTTTGTTGCGTTTTATCGCCTTGGCTAAGGCGTTTAAGGCTCTATCTTGTCCTATGACGCTTTCTTTTAAATGCTTTTCGACTTCTAGGAATTTTTGCTTTTCGCTTTTTAGCATTTTTTGCACACTAATGCCTGTCCATTTGCTTAAAATTCCTGCGACTAGGTCTTCATCGACTTTATTTTTAAGCAAGACGCCGTTTTGACTTAAAAGCTGCCATTTTTCTTCAAGGCTTAAAACTTCTTTTTCTAGGCTTGGAATTTGTCCGTATTCTAACTCGGCGGCTTTTTGAAAATCGCCTTTATTTTTGGCTAAATTTGCTTCGTTTTTTAGCATATCAATTTCTTTTTTCTTAACGCTTATGCTATCAAATACGCTTTTTTCGTTTTCGAACTGGGCGTTTAGGGCGTTTTGCTCCTCTTTTAAATTTGCTAGTTCTTTGGCAATTTCCTCTAATCTTTTCTCATTTGCTTCATTTTGCTCCATTTTAAGCGCTTCTTTTTCGACCTCTAAGGTTTCTAGCTCTTTTCTTACCTTTCTTAAAGAGCTTGGCTCGCTTTCTATTTGCATTTTAAGCTCGGCGGCTGCTTCGTCAATGAGGTCAATTGCTTTATCAGGTAAAAAGCGATCATTTATATAACGCTTAGAAAGCTTTGCCGCTGCAACTAGGGCGGAGTCTGTAATGCTTACATTATGATGAATTTCAAGCTTTTCTTTAATGCCCCTTAACATAGCCAAAGCCTCGTTAATGCTTGGTTCATTGACACTTACGGGCTGAAAGCGGCGTTGAAGTGCGGCGTCTTTTTCAAAATACTTGCGGTATTCTTTAAGCGTAGTCGCTCCTATGGTGTGAAGTTCGCCTCTTGCTAGGGCTGGTTTTAAGATGTTTGCCGCGTCCATACTGCCCTCGCTAGCCCCTGCTCCAACAATGGTATGAATTTCATCGATAAATAAAATCACATTTTTACTTTTTATCACTTCATCAACGACACTTTTAAGCCTGTCTTCAAATTCGCCTCTATACTTTGCTCCTGCGATTAAGGCACTCATATCAAGGGCGATGAGGCGTTTATTTTGTAAAGAAGTGGGGACATCTTTTTTCACTATCCTTTGTGCTAAGGCTTCCACAATAGCCGTTTTACCAACGCCGGGTTCGCCTAGTAAAATGGGATTATTTTTACTTTTTCTAATGAGAATTTGCATTGTTCTTTCTATCTCTTCTTCGCGACCTATAATGGGGTCAAGCTCGTTTTGCTGGGCTTTTTGCGTTAAATCTATGCCAAATTTATTAAGAGCGTCCATAGTATCTTCGCTTGTTTTACTCTCTATCTTACGCCCTGCCCTTAAAAGCTCTAGTTCTTTTTTAAGCTCGTTTAAATCGATAAATTTAGTTAAAAGCTCTTTTATAGGCGAACGCTTACTTTCTGCTATGAGATAAGTATCTACGCTTAAATAACTATCGCCATTTGCACTCATTAAACCCTTAGCATTTTCTAAGGAATTTAAAAGCTCGTTTGAAATTCTTATGTTATCTCTGCTTACATTTGAGCTTGTAGGCAAGGCTTTAATTTGGCTTTTAAGCTCAAGCTCTAGGGCTTCTTTTGAGATGTTAAGTTTATTGCAAATTTGAGAAAGTAGGCTCGTGCTATCTATCGCTAAAGCCCACAAAAGATGAAGTGGGACGACTTCGCTATTTTTACTATGTATCGCTAAAGAGACTGCACTTTCGACATTTGAAAGCATAGAATCTGTGAGAAAATCTTGTAAATTTGCCATAATAGCTCCTTTTAGTTTTATAATGGTGGTATTATATATCTTTAGTCTATTAATGTCAAGTTTTTTTAATAAATTTTTTTAATTTACTTTACAAACATATCAATAGCCTTATGCAAATCCTCTAAACTTTTATGGTCATTTTCCTCTAAAGCGTGAATAAGACAATGCGATAAATGCTCCTTTAAAATAGCGGTGGCAGTGTTATTAACGGCAGATTTAACGGCGGCAAGTTGGATAAGAATTTCGCTGCAGTCTTTGTCATTTTCTACCATTTTTTTAATGGCTTCTAAATGTCCTATGGTTTTGGCTAGGCGGTTTGAAATTTGCTTGATGTGTTTGGGGGAGTGGTGATGATGCATAATTTTACTTTCTCTTTTTGAAATTTACAAAATTGTAGCAAAAAATGCAAATTCTTTGTATTTACAAATTTTTATTAAAATCTTAGCTTTAAAATCTTTAAGGAGTTGATAGTGAAAAGGAAACAAATTCTCGCTGCTTTGGCGGGATTTACGGGATCGCTTATTTTATGTCTTGGGCTTGCAAATGTCTTATATGCCGATGATAAAACGGAACAAATGCAAAAACGCCTCGAAGCTTTGGAAAAACTTACTAAAACGCTTCAAATTGTCGAGCAGTATTATGTCGATGAGCAAAATATTAGCGATTTGGTCGATAAATCACTTTCAGGACTTTTGACAAATTTGGACGCACATTCTTCTTTTTTAAATGAAAAAGATTATAATGATATGAAAATGCAAATGAGTGGCGAATTTGGCGGACTTGGGATCACTGTGGGTATGAAAGACGGAGCTTTGAGCGTGGTTTCACCCATAGAGGGAACACCTGCGGATAAAGCGGGGATCAAATCAGGCGATATTATCCTTAAAATCAATAATGAAGCCACTTTAGGTATGAACTTAAATGATGCCGTGGATAAAATGCGTGGAAAGCCTAGCACCAAAATCACTTTAACCATTTTTAGAGAGGGAGCAAGTAAGCCTTTTGATGTGAATTTAACAAGAGAAATCATCAAGGTGGAGAGTGTTTATAGTAAAAGGATAGAAGATGAGGACATTTTATATCTTAGAGTTACAAGTTTTAATAAAAATATAGTCGATGAAGCACGAAAAGAGCTTAAAAAATACCCTAATAATAAGGGCGTAATTTTAGATTTAAGAAATAATCCGGGAGGGATTTTAAACCAAGCCATAGGACTTACAAATTTATTTGTCGATAAGGGCATTATCGTTTCTCAAAAGGGTAGAAATGAAAGTGAAAATAAGGACTATAAGGCAGATCCTAAAAATAAAATTTCAAATTCGTCCCTAGTCGTTTTAGTTAATGGCGGAAGTGCGAGTGCAAGTGAGATTGTAAGCGGGGCTTTACAAGATTTAAAAAGGGCGATTATCGTGGGGGAAAATACCTTTGGTAAAGGTAGTGTGCAGCAAACTATACCTCTAAACAAAACAGAGGCTTTAAAACTCACCATAGCAAGATACTATCTCCCAAGCGGACGCACCATACAAGCTGTGGGCGTAAAGCCTGATGTGGAAGTTTTCCCGGGCAAGGTTACGGCTAAAGAAGATGGCTTTAGCATTAAAGAAAGTGATTTAAAGCAACACTTAGAAAGTGAGCTTGAGAAATTAGAAAAGAAAGAAGATAAAAAAGAGTTAAAGGAAAATAAAAGCCTTATCACAAAAAAACAAATCAATGAAGACGCACAGCTAAAAGCGGCAATTGATAGCATTAAAATTCTAAACATCAAAAAAGGAAAATAAAAATGGAAAAGAAGGAATTGCTTTACGAGGGCAAGGGCAAGAAGCTTTTTAAAACCGATGATGAATTTTTGCTTATTACGGAATTTAAAGATGACCTAACTGCCTTTAATGCTGAAAAAAAGGGTAATGAAGCGGGTAAGGGGGCGCTTAATTGCAAAATTAGCACCGAGCTTTTTCATCTTTTAGAAAAAGAGGGTGTTCAAACGCATTTAGTTAAAACCCTAAGCGAAAATGAACAGCTTGTTAAAAAATGCAAAATCGTGCCCATTGAAGTCATCGTGCGTAATGTCGCTACTGGCTCTCTTACAAAAAGACTTGGCATTAAAGACGGCACAAAGCTTCCTTTTGCTTTAGTGGAATTTTGCTTAAAAGATGATGCTTTGGGCGATCCTTTCATCAATGATGAGCATTGTTTGCTTTTAAATTTAGTCAAAAATCAAGAGCAAATCGAGGAAATTAAAACAATAGCTAGGAAAATTAACGCCATACTTTTGGACTTTTTTGATAAGAAAAATTTAAGGCTGATCGATTTTAAAATCGAACTTGGCTTAGATAAAGATGATAAGCTCATTTTAGCCGATGAAATAAGCCCTGATAGCTGCCGTTTTTGGGATAAAGAGACAAATGAAAAGCTTGATAAGGATAGATTTAGGCAAGATCTAGGCAATGTCAAAATGGCTTATGAAGAAGTTTTAAAAAGAATTTTAAGTTAAGGGGCGAAAGTGCAAATAACTATCAATGTATTTTTAAAAAATGGCGTTTTAGACCCGCAAGGCAAGGCTTTAGAAAAGGCTTTGCACTCTTTAAATTTTTCTAAGGTTAAAGAAGTGCGTGTGGCAAAACAGCTTAAAATCGAACTTGATGAAAGCGACACGCAAAAGGCTAGAGAGCTTGTAGCTAAGATGTGCGAGGAACTGCTTGTTAATAGCGTGATAGAAGATTATGAAATTTTACTTTAAGAAGAAAAAATGAAAGTTGCTATTATAAGATTTTTAGGGACAAATTGCGAATTTGACACACAATACGCCTTTGAAAAAATCGGCGCTAAAGTCCAGCTCGTTTGGTACGAGGAAAGGGAATTTGAGGCGGATTTGGTCGTTTTACCGGGGGGCTTTTCTTATGGGGATTATTTGCGTTGTGCGGCTATTGCTAAACTTGCTCCCGCTATGCAAGGCGTTTTCAAACACGCTAAAAAAGGTGGCTTTATACTTGGGATTTGCAATGGCTTTCAAATTCTACTCGAAGCAGGACTTTTAAAGGGTGCGATGAAGCATAATGAAAATTTAAGCTTTATCTCCAAAAATCAAACCCTAAGAGTCGTTTCTAACGATAATGCTTTTTTAAAAAAATTTCACAAAAATGAGCTAATCACCCTTCCCATAGCACACGGCGAGGGGAATTATTATGCCGATGAAGCTACGCTTAAATACCTAGAAGATAAAGACCTCATCACACTCAAATATGAAAATAATCCCAACGGCTCTTGTAATAATATCGCTGGAATTTGCGATGAAACTAAGAAAATTTTCGGTCTTATGCCTCACCCTGAAAGAGCTTGTGAAAAGCTTTTGGGTGATGATGTAGGGCTTAAGATGTTTGAGGGATTTTTATCTTGAGAATTTTAAGCATTTTATTTTCATTTATCATAATTTTATGGGCGGAACCATCCGTTTTTGAAGGTCAGCAAAAAACGATAGAAAGCCAAAAAGAATTTTACAAAAATATCGCTCCAAGTGATGAAAATACAGATTATGAAAATAATCGTTATGAAGATTATGTGGCACATTCAAGCTTAGCCTTAACGAGTGAGGAATATCCGCAAAATTTTTATGTAGGAGAAGCCTTTAACATAGAGCTTTACGCTAAAACTTTGGAAGATGTTAAATTTGATTTTAACCTCTCTTTAGTCAAAAATGACAGCTTGCATTTTTTAAACCCTAAAAGCTCATTTGAAAAAATTTCTAATGATACTTATAAAAATACGCTATGGTTTGAGGCTAAGGACGCTAATGCAAATTTAGAGCAAATTGTCGTTTCTATGTTAAGAAATGGCGAGGTCTTTCAAAAGGCTAGTTTGCAAATTCAACCCCTGCGTTTTCAATACCCACCCAAAGAGCAAACTTACGCTCATATCGTGGCAAGCTCTTTGGATATAGGGCAAGTTAAGACAAGTTATTTTGATGAAAAAAATATCATTATGATGCTTGAGCTAAATGCGACAAATGCAAATCTTAAGAGCTTTTTTGTAAATGGAGTGCAAAAACAAGGCATTGAAAATTATAAGGGCGATTTTAACGCTTCAAAGGCATTTTATTATGCCATTTTCCCTGCAAATAAAAATCATTTTGAATTTTCTTATTTTAATAAAGAAAGTAAAAAGCTTGAAAATTTTAACATCAAACTTCAAATTTCTAATGATGAAATTAGCACGCAAAGCGATTTAAATCCTACAAATAAGGACTTTAATATCTATAAACAATACGCCTTATGGGCTTTGGCTTTTGTTTTGGCGATTTTATTTATCTTTAAAAGAAATTATTTTATCTTAGGTTTTGCTTTGCTAAGTTTTGCTCTAAGCTTTTTAGTCGATACAAATACGTATAATGGATTTTTAAAAACAAATACTAGGGTCAAAATTTTACCGACTGAACCTTCAACTTATTTTTACACTACCAACACAGAAGAAGAGGTAGAAATTTTAGGAAAAAGAGAAAATTACATTAAAGTTTTGTTTAAAAATGGCAAAATAGGCTGGGTTAATGACACAGATTTACTCAAAAATTAAAGCTTTAATTTTTTGGATATTTTTTATTTTTAGCGTTAGTGGTGTGATTATAGCCTTTTGCTTCACACAAAATCAAAATAGCATTTGGAAAATTCGCCGTCTTTGGGCTAAAACCCAAAGGCTAATTTTAAACTATAAAATAGAACTTATAGGCGAATTTCACCAAGACGCACAAATGCTAGTGATGAATCATCAAAGTGCCTTAGACATTATCGCGCTTGAGAGCATTTATCCTAAGAATTTATGCTGGATAGCTAAAAAAGAGCTGGGTGAAATTCCTGTGTTTCAAATCGCCATTAAAAAGTCTCAACTTCTTTGCATAGATAGAAAAAATCCTCGTGCCTTAGTGAGTGTTTTAAAAGAGGCTAAAGAAAGACTTAAGGCGGGGAGGGTTTTGGCAATTTTCCCTGAAGGGACACGCTCAAAAAGTGAAAAAATGCTTAAATTTCAAAGTGGTGCTAAGATTTTAAGCGAGAAATTAAATTTAAAGGTGCAACCTGTTTTAATTGTCGATTCTGCTAAGATTTTAGACACTCAAAAATTCGAAGCAAAAAGTGGAATTTTAAAGCTTATAGCCCTACCACTTGTGGATACAAATGACGCAAATTGGCTAGAAAATACAAGAAAAACAATGCAAGAGCGTTTGGAGCAAGAAAGGGCGGTTTTATTGTAAATTTTTTGCTACAATGCGACAAATTTTTAAAAAGGATAAAAAATGCAATTTCAAACTGAAGTTAATCAACTTCTACAACTTATGATACACTCTTTATATTCTAATAAGGAGATTTTTTTACGCGAACTTATTTCTAATGCTAGTGATGCCTTAGATAAGCTTAATTTTTTAAGCGTGAGTGATGATGCCTATAAGGGCTTAAAATTCGAACCTAAAATCGAACTTAAACTTGATAAAGACAAAAAAACCCTTACCATAAGCGATAATGGTATAGGTATGAATAAAGACGATTTAATCAACCACCTTGGCACCATAGCAAAAAGTGGCACAAAAAGCTTTTTGGAGAATTTAAGCGGAGACGCGAAAAAGGACTCGCAACTCATAGGGCAGTTTGGCGTGGGCTTTTACTCAGCCTTTATGGTGGCGGATAAAATCGAAGTTTTAAGCAAAAAAGCTTTAGAAAATAAGGCATATTTATGGAGCTCTGATGCAAATGGCTATGAGATAGAAAAAGCACAAAAAGACACGCAAGGCACAAGCATAACCCTACATCTTAAAGATGAAGAATTTTTAAACGAATTTAAGATAGAGAGCATAGTAGAGAAATATTCTAATCACATACAATTTCCTATCTTTATGGAAAAAGAGGAGTTTGTCCCTCTAAGCGAGGAAGAGCAAAAAGAAAATAAAGAGCCTAAAAAGGAGCTTAAAATCTCACAAATTAATAAGGCAAACGCTCTTTGGACGATGTCAAAATCAAGCCTTAAGGCAGATGATTATGAAAATTTTTACGAACAAAATTTTCACGATACAAATAAGCCTTTACTTTATATCCATACAAAAAGCGAGGGTAAGCTTGAGTATAATTCTTTATTTTTTATCCCACAAAATGCACCCTTTGACCTTTATAGAGTCGATTATCAAAGTGGCTTGAAGCTTTATGTGAAGCGTGTGTTTATCAGCGATGATGATAAGGAGCTTTTGCCGACTTATTTGCGTTTTGTAAGAGGGATTATCGATGTGGAGGATTTACCTTTAAATGTCAGCCGTGAAATTTTACAAGAAAATGTCATTTTAAAGGGCGTTAAAGAAGCAAGTGTTAAAAAAATTCTAGGCGAACTTCAAAAGCTTAAAGAAAAAGATAAAGAAAAATATTTAAGCTTTTTTAGAAATTTTGGCAGAGTTTTAAAAGAGGGGCTTTATGGCTTTAGCACAGAGAAGGAAAGTTTGCTAAAATTAATGTATTTTAAAAGCTCTAAAGGGACGGATTTAAGAAGCTTAGAAGAGTATAAAAACGACCTAGCAGATGAGCAAAAAGAGATTTTTTACATTATAGGAAGTAGCGAAAGTTTGCTAAGAAATTCGCCTTTGCTTGAGGATTATAAGGCTAGAAATATTGAAGTTTTGCTACTTGATGATGAGATTGATAGCATTATTATGCCTATGTTAGGAGAATTTGAGGGCTTGAAATTCACAGCGATCAATCAAGTCGAGGATAAAAACGAACTAAGCGAAGAAGAAAAGCAAAATTTCGCCCCTTTTCTTGCAAAATTTAAAGAACTTTTAAAAGATGAAGTTGAAGATGTGAGACTTACTTCAAGACTTAAAGATAGCCCAAGCTGTATAGTGTATGATAAAAATAAGCCCGATTTTGCCATGCAACAACTTTTAAAACAGATGGGTCAAGAGCAAAATGTCAAGCCCATTTTAGAGCTAAATCCTAAGCATAGCATTTTTGCAAAACTAAAAGAAAATGAAAGCTTTGTCCCAGATATCGCCATTTTAACTCTTAATATGGCAAAATTAAGCGAGGGTATGGGTATAGAAAATGCGAGCGAATTTAATGCAAGTTTAAGCAAAATCATCACTAAGGCTTTATCGTGATAGAGCATATCGCTCCTAAAATTTGGAATAAGAGCTTAAGCTCTTACCAAATTTTTGATGTAAGAACGCCAAGCGAGTGGCAAGATGGAATTATAAGCGATGTTAAATGTGTAGCTTTATTTGATGATATGGGGCTTTTAAATAAAAATTTTATAGAAGAATTTAAGGCAAAATATCAAAAAAATGGCAAAACCCTAGCCTTTATCTGTCGTAGCGGACATAGAAGCGAAATCGCTGCTTCAATGGTGCTAGATGAGCTTGAAATTCGGGGCGTGAATTTAGAAGGAGGCGTTTTAGCCTACGAAAAAGAGCTTATCAAATGATAGGCTTTTATCTTTTAATCGCAGCTCTAAGTTTTTTAGCACTTTATTTTGCAGTGAAAAAACTCACATTAAATATAGATGAAAATAAGCTTTTAGAGCGCCGATAAAAGCAGATATTTATCCTCGATTTTGTGATATTATTGATGAGGAGATAAGAGCCTTAAAAGAAGGTGTAGAAAGTGGGGAATTTGAGCTTTTAGAAGACGAGAAAAAAGAAGAATTTTTAGAATCGCTTGGAGATTTAAGCAGGGAACTAACTTTCATACAAACGATGAATTTAAGCAAGAAAAATGACTCCATTTGGCAAAGTGAGCTTTTTAACTTTTTAAAAGAGCTTGAAAATTTAATCTTGCGTTATCTTAAAAATGCAGAAATTTTAAGCGATACTTTAAGAGAAAAACTGATGAATGCATTTGAGAGCTTAAAAGCCTAAGGAGAGCATTTGCAAGAGGAAAATAAACGCGACTTCAAATATATCAAACAAATTGCCATTATCATTTTTATCGCTATTTTAGCTTATATGCTTGTAATTTATGATGAGCTTGCTAGCATTTTAGCGGGAGTGGCTATTTTGCTTATAGGTATGATGAATTTAAGTGGAGGTTTTAAAACTTTTAGCGGTGGTTTGCTTGAAAAAATTCTAGCAAAAAGCACCGATACGACACCAAAAAGCATTATTTTTGGCACGATTAGCACTGTGATTATGCAGTCTTCTTCGCTTATTTCTATCATTAGCATTTCTTTTCTTTCGGCTGGTCTTATCTCACTTCTTCAAGGCATAGGCATTATGTTTGGTGCAAATTTAGGCAATAGTGCTGGCTCTTGGCTTATCGTTGGGATTACAAGCATTAAAATTTCAAGCTTTGCTATACCTATGCTTATCATTGGGGTTTTGCTTTTTTTTCAAAATGATGCGATTTTTAAAGGAGTGGGGCAAATTCTCATTGGCATAGGCTTTTTCTTTTTGGGAGTAGATTATATTAAAAATGGCTTTGAAGAAGTTAAGGAAATTTTCAATCTAGAGCGTTTTAATGTCGAGGGCTTTAAGGGAGTGCTTATATTTACGGCACTTGGGGCTATTTTAACAGGCGTGATACAATCCTCCCACGCCACTTTAGCCATCATCATCTCAGCCCTACTTTCTCATCAAATTTCTTACGAAAATGCTTTGGCGGCGACTTTAGGAACTAGCGTTGGAGGTGTGGTAACGGCTCTACTTGCTTCACTTAGCACAAATATCGAAGGGAAAAAACTTGCCCTTGCAAATTGTATTTTTAATTTTGGCATTGCGGTAATTGTTTTGGCTGTTTTTCCTTATTTTGTAATGATGGTTGATTTTATCGCTCAATTTGTCGGCATAGCTAAGGATAATTTTGCCCTTAAAACTGCCGTTTTTCACACGCTTTTTAATCTCATCGCCGTTATTTTATTTGGTCTTTTAATTAAACACATTGTCAAATTTTTAGACCGCTTCATCAAGGCTGCAAAAGATAAAAATAAAGACAAAGCCCTTTATTTAGACCCTAATCTTACGCGTTATCCAGACACAGCCATTGAAGCTTTAAGAAAAGAAAGTGAGCATCTTTATAATAATACTTATGCTATTATCGCTCACACTATAGGCTTTAACCGCAGAGATATACGCTCAAATTTAAGCTTTAGCGAAATTATCAAAACAAAAAAATGGTTTAGGCAAAATGTCGATTTGGACTATTTATACCAAACAAGAATTAAGGTGCTTTTTGAAGCCATTATGGAATTTTCTACAAAAGCACAGCTTCACATCAAAGACGAAGCAAAAAATGAACGCATTTTCGCCTTTAAAATCGCCGCTAAAAACTTAACAGAAGCGACTAAAAATCTCAAAATCATACAGACTAATATCAAAAAAAACTCCAATTCTCAAAACGAAAATCTAGCAAATGAATACAACACTATAAGAATAAATTTAGGAGAGCTTTTAAGAAGTGTGGAGGAACTTCGTTTAGTCGAAGATGAAAAGGCTTATCTTATCATTAAAAATTTCACAAAAGCAAAAGAAATGTTAAAAGAAATTGATAATGAAACCCTGAAAAAAATAGAAAATCTTCTCTCACAAGGCAAAATCACCACAACAGAGGGCATTTCTATCCTTAATGATACAGCTTTTATCGCTAAAATAGCCGAAGAAATCATCGAAGCGGTTGAAATCATCTTCTCTAAAGATGAAATTAAAAAGAAAGAGGAAGATAAAAAGCAAGAGGAAAATTAACTCATTTGCTCATATTCTCATCTTTTAGAAAACCGACCTTATGGGCATTAACGCAATCTTGACTGATGATAGATTTTTCGCGACATTCTAAAGATCTTTCTTTAGCAATTTGTGGATTTTGCTCGTAAAATTCGAGCGATCTAGTCTGCTCACAAGCAGCGAAAAATAAAGAAGTTAATAGTAAAATATAATTTTTCATTTCTCTTCCTTATAAGAAAAAATCGGCAAAGACCATTGATATTTAATCGCTAAAAGTCTCGCTCCCACACCCACAATAAGCGTTATAATAGTGCAAACAAACACATCAAATTGCACCCAAACCACTAAGGCATAATAAAGCGCACCAGAAATAATAGCAATACCAGCATAAATTTCTTTTTGAAAAACTAAAGGGATTCGCATACACAAAATATCTCTTAAAATTCCACCAAAAACACCTGTAATTACAGCAGCCGAAATGGCGATGATTAGACCATATTCTTCATTAATAGCAATTTGTGCTCCAAGTATGCTAAAAACAACAAGTCCTATTGCATCAAGAGTGAGAAAAAGACTCTCAAGCCTTGTAACAAGGCGAGGAATTCTAGTGGCAATAAGCGCACAAAAGCATATTAAAATGATGTATTCTGGGTGCTTAACCCAAGTAAGAGGATAATGCCCCAAAAGCACATCTCTAATACTCCCACCTCCAATCGCCGTTACCAAAGCGATGAAAATCACTCCAAAAAGATCCATCTTATGCCGTCCAGCGGCTAAAGCCCCTGTCATACCCTCAGCAGAAATTCCTATAATATAAAGCGTTGTTAAAAGCATTAAAAATTCTCACAAGAAATTTGATAAGTGTTAATATTTTCATCTAAAACATTAATATTAGGCACTTTATAGCACTCTTTAAAATCTTTTGCTTTAAAAATTTTAATGTAAAAACTAGGCACGGCGATATGGTTTTTAATGCGTTTAGGATTTACATCATAAACTATAAGGTTTAAGACGGCTATTTTTTGAAATTTGTGCGCTAACTCTCTTTCTCTTTTTTCTATATCGTTCCAAATTTTATTGTTAATTTGAAAATTTTGTGGCGTAATATTACTCATCAAAAATACAGCCTTTTGTGAAGCCAAAGAATAGCTAAAAGACGCATTAGGTGCGATATGTCCTCTACTATAAGAGCTATTTTTATAGTCTTCCCAGCGAGTTCTATATTTTTTCGCTAAAGCAAAATCTTCTTCAAATCTTGGTCTTTTTTTAAGTTGCTTTAAGACTAAATTTTCCGCTTTAACTTCATAAGCTAGAGCTTTTGAGCCTTTTAGATGATAATCATAGCAATTAATATAATAAATTTTATCCATCACAATAGAGCAATTTAAGCCGTTAAAATAGCCTTTAAATTCCTCATCTAGCTCATATTTTGCAAAAAGAGAAAGACTAAAAATAGCAAGTAAAATTAGAATTTTCACACTTTCTCCTTTAATTTTTTATCCTTACTTTTGCAAAAATCATACAAAAAACATTGATGACATAAAGGATTTTTCGCCTTGCAAGTATAGCGACCAAATAGCACCATAGCTTGATGAAGATAATTTAATTCATCTTTAAAAATGCGTGTTAAATCCTCCTCTGTGGCTTCTGGAGTTTTTGCCTTACTTAAGCCCAAACGATGAGAAACACGAAAAACATGCGTATCCACCGCCATAAAATTTGCTCCACACCACTCTATCAAAACCACATGAGCAGTTTTTTGCCCCACACCCGCTAAACTCTTTAAATCTTTTTCATTTAAAGGAATTTCGCCATTAAAATGCTCACAAACAGCTTGTGCCATTTTGATGAGATTTTGTGCCTTATTATTAAAAAACGAACAGCTTTGGATATAGCCTTTCACGCTAGCTAAATTCGCCTTTGCGAGACTTTTTATATTAGGATAAGCCTTAAAAAGTGCGGGAGTGATAAGATTAACCCTTTTGTCGGTGCATTGAGCTGAAAGCATTACGCAAACTAAAAGCTCGTAAAGGGTAGAAAATTTGAGTTCTGTAACAGGCTTATCAAATTTTTTTAAAAAAAGTTCTTTTATTACTAAATTTCTTTTCATTTTTTTATTGTAGTTAATTAGTTTTAACCAAGTTTATATATAATCACTTACCAACAATTTTCAAAAAGGATACATTATGAAAAAATTTTCTTTAATTGCAGCTAGTTTAATCGCTAGCGTAAGTTTAAGCTTAAATGCTGCCACAGTAGCAACCGTAGATGGTGAAAAAATCAGCGACACAGAAGTAAATGAATTTTACGCTCCAATGCTTAGAGGGCAAGATTTCAAAAAATTACCTGAAGAACAACAAAAAGCTTTAATTCAACAATATGTTATGCAGGATTTAATTTTAAAAGACGCAAAAAAACAAAATTTAGAAAAAGACCCTATGTATATCAAAGGACTTGAGCGTGCAAAAGATGAGCTTTTACTCAATGTTTATCAAAATAAAATGATACAAGATATTAAAGTTGATGCTGCTAAGGTTAAAGAAGCTTATGAAGAAAACAAAGAGCAATTTGTAAAACCAGCAAGAGTCAAAGCTAAACACATTTTAGTAACAAGCGAACAAGAAGCTAAAAACATCATCAATGAGCTTAAAAATCTAAAGGCTAAAGACTTAGAAAATAAATTTGCACAAATTGCAAGAGAAAAGTCAATCGATACAGGCTCAGCTGCTAATGGCGGCGACTTGGGTTGGTTTGATGAATCGACTATGGTAAAACCTTTCACTGATGCAACTTTTTCTCTTAAAAATGGTGAAATCACAAAAACTCCGGTAAAAACGAATTTCGGTTATCACATTATCCTAAAACAAGATTCAAGAGCGAAAGAACAAGTCGCCTTTAAAGACGCCAAAATGGGCATTGAAAACAGACTTAAATTTGAAGAATTTCAAAAAAGAATAGCCCTTAAAGGACAAGAACTTTATAAAAACGCTAAAGTGGAAATTAAGTAATGGGACTTTTAAATATCGTTGAGGCAGGAGTTATAAGCGGAGATAAACTTAATCTCGTTTATGACTATGCTAAGAGTGAAAATTTTGCTATTCCTGCGGTTAATGTCGTGGGAAGTAGCTCTATAAATGCCGTTTTAGAAGCAGCAAGAAGGGTCAATTCTCCCGTTATTATACAATTTTCTAACGGAGGGGCTCAATTTCTCGCAGGGAAAAACTGCCCAAATGGCGATGTTTTGGGAGCTATAAGTGGAGCTAGACATGTGCATTTAATGGCTAAGGCTTATGGTGTGCCCGTAATCTTACATACCGATCACGCCGCTAGAAAGCTCCTTCCTTGGATCGATGCTTTAATCGCCGAAAACACACGCTTTAAAGCACATCATAATCAAGCCTTATTTAGCTCGCATATGCTTGATTTAAGCGAAGAAGACTTAGAGGATAATCTCAGCACTTGTGAGGATTATCTTAAAAAGCTTAGTGTGCTTGGAATTTCTTTAGAAATCGAACTTGGTTGCACAGGTGGCGAAGAAGATGGGGTCGATAATACGGGCATTGATAATGCCAAGCTTTACACTCAACCTGAAGATGTAGCTTTAGCTTATGAAAGATTAATGAAAATTAGCCCAAATTTCTCTATCGCGGCAAGTTTTGGTAATGTGCATGGGGTTTATAAGCCCGGCAATGTAAGCCTTGAGCCTGAAATTTTGAAAAATTCGCAACTTTTTGTCAAAGAAAAATTTAAACTAAATAACGATAAGCCTGTGCATTTTGTCTTTCACGGAGGAAGTGGAAGTGAGCTAAAGGACATAAGGGAGGCGATTAGTTATGGTGTGATTAAGATGAATATCGACACCGATACACAGTGGGCTTTTTGGGACGGAGTAAGGGCTTATGAAGCAAAACATAAAACATTTTTACAAGGGCAAATCGGCAATCCAGAAGGCGATGACAAGCCTAATAAGAAATACTACGACCCACGCGCTTGGCTTAGAGCTGGAGAGGAAAGTATGGTAAAAAGGCTTGAAGATGCTTTTGAGCATTTAAATTGCATTAATAAAAATTGAAAACCAACCTTAAGGTTGGTTTTATTTTGAAGATGAAGTCTTTAAAATAAAACTTATCGATAAGGTCTTTTTATGGAGTTAAAAGCACAAGAATTTTCTGAGTTAATTTTGCCTGAAAGTAAGGAAAAAAGAGGCTCTTTAGTTTATCTTAAAATTATTTTTATCCCTACCTTACTTTATGCTTTTGTAGTGCTTGGTTACCTCAAACAAATCAATTTTCAAGTGGAAATTCATACTCTCGTAATGACTGGAATTATTTATCTTAGTGCTTTAATTTTTGCTAGGCATAGTGCGGAATACGCCTATAACATCTTCGAACAGCAAAAAGATGAATTTAAACAGGCTTTAAAGCGTTACATTATGAAACATTTTTTAACCATAGGAAAAGATACAAAGTCAAATGCAAATTTTGATGATTTTGCTAATGCCTACATTAAAGGGACGCGCAACGAGAATTTCGCCGCAGTGGGTGCGACTATCTTTCCTATGATGGGAATTTTAGGCACTTTCATTAGTATAGCTCTTTCTATGCCAAATTTTTCTTCCTCAAACACTCAAGCCTTAGAGCAAGAAATAGCCCTACTTTTAAGTGGAGTTGGCACGGCTTTTTATGTGTCGATTTATGGAATTTTTCTTGCTTTGTGGTGGATTTTCTTTGAAAAAATTGGCTCAAGCAAAATTCAAAGACTCTTAAATCGTCAAAAAAATTCAACCGAGGGCTTTTTTTGGACAAAAGAAGAGCTTGATTTAAAATATTTAAGCGAGAGTTTGCAGCATTTTGATAAGATAGGGACTATCTTTAAGCAAGTAAGCAGCGATGACTTTTTTAGCGAACTTGACCACACTATAGAGCGTAAATTTGGCATTTTTCAAGATATGTTAAATATCGAAGAAAAGGCGATTAGACTTAGTAGTGAGCATATCAAACAAAGTATGAGTGAGCTTTCTAAAATGCAAAGAGACCAAAGAGATTTAGGAAAACTTTATAGCGAAATGCTAAATGGAGTCAGTTTGCTTAATCAAAACTTAAAAGAAGTTAGCACTAGAATGAGTGAGCAATACAATAGACTTCTTAACATAAGCACAGAAAAAATCACCCATTTAGATAAAACCTTAGAAAGTTTTGACGATAAAATCGAACGCTTTTCTAAAAATTTCGAACTTTATGAAAAAGCAATGCTAGAAAATCAAGAAAAAATCTTTAACGGCTTTAAAGCAAGTCTTTTTGAGGGTATGGAGAAATTTAAAGAAATTTATGAAGAAGAAAAAAATATCGATGAAAAAATCGAATTAATGGACGAATTTAAAAAAGAATTAAACGCCTTAGATAATGAAACAAAAGAAGTGATTGCCAAACTAGAAGGTAAAGAAAATGAGAATTTGAAAGCAACTCAAGATGAAGAAAATAAAGAAGACTTAAAAAAAGATGATGAAAAATAATAAAGAAGAGGGGAATTTTTGGATCGCTTATGCGGATTTAATGGCGGGACTGCTTTTTATTTTCATACTTTTAATCGGCGCTATCGTGGTTAAATATGTCTTAACACAAAGCGATTTAAAAATAATCAAAGAAAACTTAAACACCCAAGAAGCAAATTTAGAGCTTAGCAAACAAGCTTTAAAAGATAAAGAAAGCATAGTGTTTCAACTCAGCAAAGAATTAAATGCCACCGCAAATACACTCAATCTTATTCACACTCAAAAAACAGAACTTGAAAATAATATTAGCACTTTAAGTAAAGATTTAAAAAATAATATTGATGAAAAAGACAGGCAAATTCTCATTTTACTTAATCAAATCGAACTTAAAGAAAACGAGCTAAAAGCTATCCAGCAGGATTTCAAAGAGGCTAAAGAAAGGGTAGAAAATTTAAGCTTTATCAGGGAGAATTTAAGCAAAGAATTACAAAAAAAGCTTGATGAAAATATCAGCATAGACCAAAAAACAGGGGCGATTTCTTTACCGGCAGAAGTGCTTTTTGACAAAGATTCTTTCATTTTAAAAGAGGAAGCTAAGACTAGCCTTAAGAAAATTTTAAGTGGATACTTGACGGGTATTTTAAATGATGAAAATATCAGCAAAAATATCGAAAATATCATCATCGAAGGACACACGGACAGCGATGGTTCTTATATTTACAATCTTGATTTATCGCAAAAAAGAGCTTATGAAGTGATGAGTTTTATTTATAGTTTTTACAAAGACGAAAGACTACAAAAGCTTTTAATGGCAAGTGGAAGGAGCTTTTCTGTGCCTATTTTAAAAAATGGCGTGGAGGATAAGGACTTAAGTCGTAGGATTGAAATTAAATTTAGTCTTAAAAATGACACAGCCCTAAAGGAGCTTGAAAATTTCTTTGAATTCCGCTAGTGTGCTTGAAAAAAGGCGTTTTAAAGACTTAGAATTTTATCTTAAACGCGATGATTTATTAGGTGAACTTAATGGTAATAAGGCGAGAAAACTTCGCTTTTATCTTCAGCAAAATTATCCCAAAAATCAACGCTTTGTAAGTTACGGAGGCTCACAAAGTAACGCCCTAGCCGCCCTTAGCATTTTTGCAAAAAATTATAAACTCATCTTTGTATGCGAAAAAATTTCAAGCTTTTTAAAGCAAAATCCTTATGGAAATTACGCTCTAGCCTTGCAAAATGAGGTAGAAATTTTAGAAAATTTATCCTTTCCAAGCCATAGAGAAATGGCACTTAGCCTCTGTAAAGAGGGAGATATTTTTATCGAGGAAGGCATAGCAAATCAAAATGCCGAGCTTGGTTATAAAGAACTTGCCAAAGAATTAAAAGAGCATAGCAAAGAGCAAGGCGTGAAATTTGATATTTTTTTACCCTCAGGCACAGGCACATCTGCTGCTTTTCTAGCCAAACATAGCGAATTTAGGGTTTTTACCTGTGCTTGTGTGGGAGGAAGTGCTTATTTAAAAGAGCAAATTTTAAAGTTAGAACCGCTTTATGACTTTTCTAATCTTTTCATTTTAGAGCCGCCTAAAAAATATCATTTTGCCAAGCCTTACGCGGAATTTTACGCCTTGTATCACGCCTTAAAGCAAGAATGTGGCGTAGAATTTGACCTACTTTACGATATGCTAGGTTTTAGCACCCTAATGTTTCACAAAAATAGGCTTAAAAACCCCCTTTATATCCATCAAGGTGGGCTTTTAGGAAATGAAACTATGCTACAAAGATATGAATTTAAGGGCTTTAATTTACCATACCAAAATAAAAAATCACCAAAATAATCAAAGGCACGACAAATTTCACATAATAAAACCACACGCTAAGCCAAGCACTTTTTAGCTCACCTTCATTTGAAAGTTCTCTTAAGCACACTTCTTTTTTTAGCACCCAGCCTACATAAATGCAACACAAAAAGCACATTACCGCTAATAAAATCAAAGGTATCAAAAATATTTTTACCCCTTAGCAAAACGACATCGCTTAAAGGTCCATAAGTTAAAATACAAGGCAAATTTCCCAAAATAAAAATCACGCCTAAAGTAAGATTAATGGCAGCTTTTTCTTAAGTTTAAATTTCTCCTCCAAAACGCTAATAATCACTTGATAAATAGGCAAACTAGTCGTTAGTGCTGCAATGAGTAAAAGAAAGAAAAATAAAGCACAAATCAAGGTCCCAAAATGAATATAAGAAAAGGCTATAGGTAGGGTTTCAAAGACTAAAGAAGGACCTTTATCGGGTGCTAAATTTGCTGAAAAAAGTGCTGGGAAAATCATAAAACCCGCCAAAACCGCAATCAGCGTATTTAAAATCCCTGTATAAATCGCCGTTTTTATCATATTTTCTTTTTTGCTAAGGTGAGAAGAAAGCGTTATCATCACGCCAAAGCCTAAAGAAAGAGCGAAAAATACCTGTCCTAAAACATCGATGAAAAGTTTAAGGCTAAGTTTTGAAAAATCAGGCAAAAGATAGAATTTAACCCCCTCCATAGCACCATCTAAGCTCAAATTCTCCTCCCCACAACCAAAATAAGACAAATCAAAAGCATAGGCATTAAAAATTTCACAGCTTTTTCAATCCCATCGATAATCCCACGCCTTAAAATTACCCAATTTATCACGACGAAAATGGTTGTAAAAATCCCTACGCCAAGAGGATTAAAGGCAATATTTTGTGTGTAAAATTCGTGCGTGTATTCTTTACTCACGGCACTTGAAAGATTAAAATCCCCAAAGAGTAAAGAAAAAATATATACCAAAACAAAGCCCCCAAGCACCATATAATAAGCCATAATCCCAAAGCTTCTCAAAAGCCCCATATAGCCCACGCTCTGCCATTTTCCCTTAAAGGCATCGACACTATTTTTCATCGCCTTTCTGCCGATGATATTTTCGACCAAAATTACAGGAATTCCTATAAAAATCATAGCAAGGCAAAAGGCTAAAACATAGGCTCCACCGCCATTTTCTCCTACTAAATAAGGAAAACGCCAAGTCGCTCCAAAGCCTATGGTCGCACCAGCTACGGTTAAGATGTAAGTGAGGGTATTACTCCAAGTTTGTCTTTGCATGGCTTATCCTTTATAAATTGTGCATATAGCTCATATCGTATTGATTTTTAAGCCTTAGGGCAATGCTTTTTTGCCACTCTTTGCTTAAAATGTCCTTTACTTGTTCGATTTTTTCTTTCAAATTTGGATTTTGCTTTAAAAAGGTTTTTGGCTCATAAAAAAGCCTGTTTAACTCCATAATGCTAAGTTTTGCAGGGTGTTTTTGTGTAATTTCAAGTGAGGTATTGACAGAGCATTTTCCCTCCTTTAAAACCCTATAATACCACCCACTAAGCCCACTTTCAAAAATTTTCGCACAAAAATCATTTTTTTGATGCACTTTTGAAATTTTCACGCAAGGTGAGCGTGGCTCACTCACTTGTAAAACGACCTCTCCTAAGCGGTGGATATCTCCCACGCAAACGCTCATTTCATCAAGTCCGCTTAAGCTTAAATTCTCCCCCATCGCCCCATATCTTAGCTTTTTACCCAAAAATTCCTCCCAAAGCTTATAATTACTTGTCGCATTCGCAAAAATAGCCTTAAACACGCCTCCGTGATTTTTTGTATCGGCAATTTCATTTTCACTCAAGCCTAAAGTGCCTATAAAGGCATCTTGGAGGTAAATATCCTTGATAAAAGCACTTTTAAATTTTTCATAATCTTTAATTTTCCCCACTTGCAAACTAACTAGCCTCATTATAAGTCCCTTTTTAAAAGCTCATTAACATCAACATAGCCTGTGATTTTATCTCGCCTTTCACCTTTATCAAAAAAGATAAGAACAGGCGGAGCGAAGACATTAAATTCTTTCATTATTTCAAGTTGTGCGGCATTATTTTCACTCACATCAATCTTAATTTTTTCATAATTTGCAAATTTAGCGATGATTCTTTCATCGCTAAAAACCTTTGCATCTAAAATTTTACAATATTCACACCAAGAAGCGGTAAAATAAAGCAAAACTTTTTCTTTCTTTTCGATTATTTCTTTGATTTGTGTTAAATTTTGTAATGTTTTAAAGCTTAATGTTTGCCTTTCTACTTCTTTTTGATTAAAATTTAAAGAGGAATTGATACTAAAAATACCCTGAAGAAAAAGCATTAAACTATAAGCTAATATTAAGATTAAAAAGGCTTTTTTCACTTTTTGTATCCCATTACAAGCTCTTTCAAAAAGTCCCATAAAAACGACAAAAAATACACCCAAAATTCCATAAGCGAGCATAATTAAATTTGAAGGAATAATGCGTGAAAGTATCCAAAGTGCCATAGCTAACATTACAAAACCAAAGAAAATTTGAATTCTTTGCATCCAAAAGCCGGGCTTTAAAAAGCCAAATCCAAGCCCCACAAAAAGCAAAGGCACACCCATACCAAAACTAAGCGTAAAAAGAGCCAAACCCCCAAGTAAAAATGAACCAGAATCCGCAAGATAAAGCAAAGCCCCCGCCAAAGGTGCTGCCACACAAGGACCTACGATAAGGGCAGATAAAAAGCCCATTAAGGCTATGCCTAAAACGCCTTTTGTTTTGCTTGTTTTGTGTTGGATTAAGCTCTGTAAGCTTTTAGGTAATTCAAAATTAAAACCACTAAAACACACAAAAGCAAAGAAAACAAAAAATAAAGAAAAACCTACTAAAAGCCAAGTTTGCTGTAAAAGTGCTTGAATACTAGCACCCAAAAAACTAGCCAAAATTCCCGCCAAAGCATAGGCTAAAGACATGAAAAACACATAGATTAAAGAAAGTAAAAAGCCTTGTTTTTTGGAAGGTTTCGTGCCACCTTTTGCTATGATGAGTGAAGATAAAATAGGGATCATCGGTAAGGTGCAAGGCGTAAGAGAAAGCAAAAGTCCGTAACCAAAAAAACTAAGCAAGATGAGTGCTAAATTTTCATTTTTCAAAGAAAAGGCGATTTGCTCTTCTTCACTTTGCATTGTTTCATAAGGGCTAGTTTTATAAATTTGACCCTCTTTAAAAATTCTAAATTCACGCTTTTGCGGAGCATAGCAAAAGCCATCATTTGAACAGCCTTGATACCAAATGCTTAGTCTAGAATCGCTTTTAACATAATCATCTAACATTAAATTTGAAAGTGCTAATTCAAGCAAATGAAAATAAACCTTTTGCTCTTGCTTAATTTCGCCTTGCGGGTAGTTTATTAAAGCTGTGAGGTCCTTATCATTTAACTTGATTTTAAGCTGATTGTGGTATAAAAAATGATCCTTTGCTATATTAAATTTCAAAATTAAAGCCTGTTCATTTGCCAAAATATCAAGCTTAAAGGCATCTTTAGCACTTAAAACATTAGCAAAAGAAAATTGCAAAAAAAGCAAGGCTAGGACAATAAATCGCATTTTTACCTTATAAGTAATGATTTTTAAGCTTAATTCTAAGTTATTATGGTAAATTTAGACTAAATACTCGTTAAAGGAAAGCAAATGTCAAAAGAGCATAATGAAGAGGAATATGTCGAGGTTAAGGTCAAAAAAAGCACCTTAAAATACGAAAAAGATTTAGAAAGTTTGCAAATCGAGCTTTTGAAATTTCAAAACCACGTCAAAGCACAGGGGCTTAAGGTCCTCATCATCCTAGAAGGACGCGATGGGGCGGGGAAAGGAGGAAGCATCAAGAGGCTTACCGAGCATTTAAATCCCAGAGGCTGCCGCGTGGTCGCCCTCTCAAAGCCCAATGTCGTCGAGCAGACGCAGTGGTATTTCCAGCGCTATGTCAATCACCTCCCCTCCGCTGGCGAAATCGTCATCTTCGACCGCTCTTGGTATAACAGGGCAGGCGTGGAGTATGTGATGGGCTTTTGCACGCCTGAGCAGCACGAGCAGTTTTTGAGAGAGGTGCCACTTTTTGAGCACATGCTTTTTAAAAGCGGGGTGATGCTTTTGAAAATTTACCTCTCCGTGTCCAAAGAACAGCAAAGAAAACGCTTCAAAGAGCGGATGAAAAACCCCCTCAAGCAATACAAACTCTCACCCATCGATCAAAAATCGCAGGAGTTGTGGGACAAATACACCATAGCCAAATACTCCATGCTCCTCTCCTCCAACACAGAAACCTGCCCCTGGACCATCATCGACTCCAATGACAAAAAGCAAGCGAGGTTAAATTTAATCCGCTTCATACTCTCGCAAGTGGAGTATCCGGGCAAAAAGGATGGGAAATTTGCTAGGATTGATGAAGGGCTTGTGCGGAGTGGGGAGGCTGAAATTTTCAAAATGGAAGCGGGTGCGGGCAAAAATAAGGACATCGCCAATTCAGAAAACGAAAACATAAGTCAGGAGGTAGAAGATGAAAGATAGAGTTGAGGCCTTAGCGCAGAAATATTTTTCAAAAATCGTCGAGCTTAGACATCAAATCCACATGCATCCCGAGCTGGAATTTGAAGAGGAAAACACCGCAAATTTACTCTGCGCCATCTTGGACGAGTATGGCATAAAGTATGAAAGAAACATCGCCAAAACGGGAATTTTGGCTCAAATTCAGGGCAAAAAAGAGGGTCCCTGCGTCCTCCTTCGCGCCGATATGGACGCCCTGCCCGTGCAGGAGGAAACGGGACTTAGCTACGCTTCAAGGATAGCGGGCAAGATGCACGCCTGTGGGCACGATGGGCATAGTGCGGGACTGATGGGGGCCTTGCTGATCTTAAACGAGCTGCGGGAGGAATTTTCAGGGACGATTAAGTTTATGTTCCAGCCCGCCGAGGAGGGCAGTGGGGGAGCCAAGCCGATGATCGAGGCGGGGATTTTGGAAAATCCTAAGGTGGATGCGGTTTTTGGCTGTCATTTGTGGGGTGAGGGTCTGGAAAATACGGCGCAAATCATGAGTGGAGAGATGATGGCAGGGGTGGATGTATTTGACCTTGAATTCATCGGCAGGGGCGGACACGGCGCGCATCCTCACACTACGATAGATCCCATTGTGATGGCGGCGAAATTCATCAGTGATGTGCAATGTGGCGTCTCAAGGCGACTTAGTCCTGTGGATGCGGGGGTGATAACCGTGGGCTCACTCCACGCAGGGACGGCCTTTAACGTCATCCCAGAAAAGGCGTTTTTAAGCGGAACGGTGCGCTTTTTAAACGAGAAAACTCAGGATCTTCTGTGCGATACGATTGAAAAAACTGCCAAGGCTGTGGCTTTGGAATTTGGCGGAGATTATAGGCTTGATTACAAAAAACAATACCCGCCCCTCATCAATGACGCGAAAATGGCTCTGCTTGCAAGGAGGGCCTTTGCGAAGGTTTTGGGCGAGGACAATGTGATAAGCGACGCCAAGCCTACGATGGGGGCGGAGGACTTTGCCTACCTCACGCAGGCGAGGAAGGGGGCTTACATTTTTGTGGGAATTTCTAAGGACTTGAAAAATCCTACCAGACATCATAGCAGCACCTTTTGCTGGGATGATGAAAATTTAAAGGTCCTGATGCAAGGGGACGCCTTGATGGCTTTGGAATTTTTAAATCAAGCTTAAATAATACCTTAAGATTAATTCTTAAGGTATTCTATATTTAATTTAGAGCGAAGTTTATCAAAATAATCTTGAATATAATTTTGTCTTTGTTCGTTAAAATAAACATTCATCACGCTATCTTTGATTTGCTCAAATTCAGGGACATTTGCCCCACTTTTTGCCATAACCTCATAAAGCTCAAAACCCTCTTTAGAATTTAATACAGGAGAAAATTCGCCTATCTTAAGCTGTGATAAAAGAGCTAGTAGTCTAGGATCGGCATTGTGTGGATTTAAATTGGCATTTTGAGCTTTTAATGTGATTTTTTTATCGGCTTTCATTTTTTCTAAAATGGCTTGATCGCTAGAGCGGTAAATTTTAACATCAATAGAAGTGTAAAAAAGGAATTTTTCTTTATTAGCTTCAAAAAATTTCTTCGCACTTTCTTCGCTAAAATCCGTTTTATTCATACTGGCTATTTTCTCATAAAGCTTTCTTTTTTCTAAGTCTTTCTTAAGATTATGGCGGAAAAGCTCATAATTTTGCCCCTTAGCCTTTAGAGAATTTTTAAACTGCTCCAAATTCATTTTATTTTGCGTAAGAATCTTAGAAATCGCCGCATCAACCTCAAGTTCATTAACAACTATGGAAAATTGTTTGATTTGAGAAAGCTCCATTTTTTCATTAATAAGCACAGCCAAAGCCTGCTCTCTAGGCAGCTTTAAAAGCTTCATCGTTTGCTCTATGTCATAGTTTGTAATAGGCTCTTTTTCTACGACTAAAGCGACAGAATTAAGCACCTTAGCATTTACAATCGCAACAAAAAATAATAAAATCATCAAAATTTTTTTCATCAAAAACCCTTATTTGTGTAATCAAAATAAATCATAACAAAACTAAGAAAATAAACACTAACATTAAGAAATTTCAATTATAATTTCGAGCATTAAATTTAAAGGTCAAATATGCAAGAAATTCTTACGACACGCTTTGCTCCATCTCCTACTGGATACTTACATATAGGGGGTTTGAGAACGGCACTTTATAGCTATTTATACGCAAGAAAAAATGGAGGGAAATTTTTACTTCGCATTGAAGATACAGATTTAAAAAGAAATTCCAAAGAAGCAACAAAAGCTATCATAGAAGCCTTTAAATGGTGCGGTTTAGACTATGATGGCGAGGCTTGTTATCAGTCGCAAAGAAGTGCAATTTATAAACAATATATCCAAAAATTACTTGATGAGGGTAAGGCATATTATTGCTATATGTCTAAAGAAGAATTAGAAGAATTAAGAAAAGATCAAGAAGCAAATAAAGAGCGTCCAAGATATGATGGAAGGTATAGAGATTTTAAAGGAACTCCTCCGCAAGGCATTGAGCCTGTGGTGCGTATTAAGGCACCACAAAGTGGTGTGATTAGCTTTGAAGATGGGGTAAAAGGCAAAATTGAATTTAAGGCTGAAGATATATTAGATGACTTTGTCATTGCAAGAAGTGATGGGAGCGTTACTTATAATTTTTGCGTTGTGATTGATGATGTATTAATGAAAGTAAGCGATGTGATAAGAGGCGATGATCATCTTTCAAATACCCCTAAGCAAATCGTGCTTTATGAGGCACTTGGCTTTAAAATTCCTAATTTTTTCCATGTGGCGATGATACACGGCGAAGACGGCAAAAAACTCTCCAAAAGACACGGTGCGACTGATGTGATGGAATATAAACAAATGGGTATTCTCCCACAAGCTTTGCTTAATTTTCTCGTGCGTTTAGGCTGGGGGCATAATGATGATGAAATTTTTTCTCTAAACGATATGAAAAGACTTTTTGACCCTCATCACATTAGCAAGGGTGCATCTTCATATAATTTTAAAAAACTTGAGTGGCTAAACGCACATTATATTAAAACTCTTCCTTTTGAAGAGATTAATTCCCAGCTTAAGAGACTTGGCTTTGATTTAAGTGGGGTAGAAAAGGCGGGATTTTTGTTAGATTTATTAAGAGAAAGGGCAAAAACCCTGCTTGATATTATTAGCTCCGCAAAAAGCATTTTAGAAACACCAAAAAGCTATGATGAAGTGGCAATTACTAAATTTGTCAATGAGAACAATTTAAATTTATTACGCAATTTCGCGACTTCTCTTAGCACACAAAATAAGGCAAAAGAATTTGAAGAATTAACCACACATTTTTTAGAGCAAAACGAAGCAAAACTAAAAGACCTAGCCCAGCCCTTACGCATTGCTCTCACAGGCACAGCGGTAAGTCCTAGCATTTTTGAAGTTTTGGAATTTTTGGGCGTTAAAGAATGTCAAAAACGCATACAAGCATTTTTAGAATATAAGGAAAAACAATGAATTTAAAAGAAGAAGCATTAAAATACCACTTAGGTGGCAAAACAAGCATACAACCTACCAAAGCTCTAAATACAAGCTATGATTTAAGCCTAGCTTATAGTCCGGGTGTGGCAGAACCCTGCCTTGAAATCGCTAAAGATGAAAATTTAGCCTATACTTATACAAATAAGGCAAATTTAGTTGCTATCGTTAGTGATGGCTCGGCAGTGCTTGGCTTGGGTAATATAGGTGCAGCAGCAAGTAAGCCTGTGATGGAGGGAAAGGCGTGTTTATTTAAAAAATTTGCAAATATTGACGCTTTTGACCTAGAAATTAATGCACATAGCGTAGAAGAGATTGTAGCCTTTTGTAAGGCTTTAGCGCCTAGCGTTGGTGGGATTAATTTGGAGGATATTTCAGCACCAAAATGCTTTGCCATAGAGGCAGCTTTGCAAGGACTTGGCATTCCTGTTATGCACGATGACCAGCACGGCACGGCTATTATCTCTACTGCTGGTTTAATGAACGCTATGGAAATTAGCAATAAAAACTTTAAAAATATCAAAGTTGTTATCAGTGGGGCTGGAGCAGCTGGGATTGCCAGTGCGAAAATGTATAGAAATTTAGGCGTTGAAAATATTGTTTTAATTGATAGCAAAGGCGTTGTAAGTAAGGATAGGACGGATTTAGGGCTTGAAAAACTTGAATTTGCAAGGGATACAAAGGAAAGAACTTTAAGGGACGCTATGAGGGGTGCTGATGTATTTTTGGGACTTTCAAAACCTAATATTATCGATGAGGAAATGTTAAAGTCTATGGCACAAAATCCTGTTATTTTCGCTCTAGCTAATCCTGTGCCTGAAGTAATGCCTGAACTTGTGTATCAAGTCCGCAAAGACGCCATAGTAGGCACAGGAAGAAGCGATTATGTAAATCAAATCAACAATGTTCTAGGCTTTCCTTTTATCTTTAGAGGTGCGCTTGATGTTAGAGCGAGTAAAATTACAGAAAATATGAAAATTTCAGCCGCAAAAGCTTTGGCGGATTTAGCCAAACTTCCTGTTAGCGAGAAAGTTAAAAAAGCCTACGCAATCAGCCATTTAGAATTCGGCAAAAACTATGTCATACCTAAACCTTTTGATGTGAGGGTTAAAGCTCTTGTTAGCACGGCTGTGGCAAAAGCTGCGGTAAAAGACGGGGTGGCAAAAATAAAAGAATTTGACGAAAAAGCTTATTTTCAAAGTTTGCAGTAAGGACAATGATGATTTTTGGAAAGATTGATTATATCAATCTATTGCCCCTTCACATTTATCTTAAAAAATACCCCCTACCAAGTGGCATAAAGGCAAGTTTTGAGCGTAAAAAAGGCGTCCCAAGTAGGCTTAACCGCGCCCTTTACAAAAGGCAAATTGACGCAGCTATCATTTCAAGCATAGAGAGTGTTAAAACAAAATATCAAAATCTAAATCTTGGAATTTGTGCCAACAAACAAGTTTTAAGTGTTTTGGTGGAGAAAAAAACGCCAAATCAAAAAGATTCAAGCTCGGCAAGTTCCAATGCTTTAGCTACAATTTTACAACAAAAAGGCAAAGTTGTCATAGGCGATAAGGCATTAAAACTTTACTTAGAAAATAAAGAAAATTTCATAGACCTATGCGAAGTATGGCACAAAAAGACGAATTTGCCTTTTGTTTTTGCGCGTTTTTCTTGCACACAAAAAAAGGCACTTTATAAAAAAATTTTACTTCCTTTTGCAAAAAAAAGGATTAAAATTCCAAGCTACATACTGGAAAATTACGCCAAAACAAGAGAGATAAATAAAAAAGATATTTTATTTTATTTAGAAAAAGTGATTTATTATAAACTTGGAAAAAAGGAAAAAAAGGCTTTAGCAAAATTTACTAAAGCCGTGCGTTTTAAAGCGAAATTTAGGACTTGAGATAAGTCTCTTTATCTAAAGCATTTAAATTCTTAGCCGTGCAAAGTGCTGAAGTCATCGCCCCTGAGACATTACTCGCCGTCCTTGCCATATCTACAATAGGGTCGACCGCCAAAACAAGACTTAAAAGCATAAAATTATCTCCAAAACCAATACCTGCTAACATAATAGAAGCAGCCATAGTCGCACTGCCAGGAACTCCAGCTATGCCTAAAGAACCAAGAATTGCCACTAAAACTATCATCAAAATAAAGCTAAAATCAAGTTCCACGCCTAATATATGTGCTACAAAGACCGCTGCCATAGCAGGAAAATAACCCGCACAACCATTAAGTCCCGTAGTTGTGCCAATAGAAGCCACAAAATTAGCTACGGCTGGGGATACGCCAAGTCTTTCTTGTAGGGTAGAGATACTTAAGGGTAAAGTTGCAACGCTTGAACGAGAGCTAAAAGCAAAAAGCCAAACAGGGAAGGCTTTTTTAGCATAAATCAACGGATTTAAGCCTTGAGAAAGTAGCATTAAAAAATGCACTCCAAACATTAAAATCATAGCCACATAAGTGAGTATAATAAAAAGTCCTGCCGTCTTAATCGCTTCAAAGCCATTGCTTAGAATTACATTTGCCATCATACAAACTACCGCATAAGGCATAAAGCGAATCACAGTCGCTGTCATATTCATCATAATGCCATAAAAACTTAAAATAAGCTTTTGAAAGCTTTCAAAAGGCTGTGCGTATTCTTCTTTTTGACTAATATTTTTCGCACAAAGTCCAATAAAAAAGGCAAAAAGAACTATGGCAATGATATTTTCCTTACTCATAGCATTAACGATATTGCTAGGGATTAAATTTTGTAAAATACTTGTGAAAGTTGCGATTTCTCTAATTTGTCTAGTCCCTTCATTGACACTTAAACCCTCGCCTAAGCCAAAATTAAGTGCTAAACTAACACCTAAAATAGCCGCTAAAGCTGTGCTAAAAAGTATCCAAAAAAGACTAGTGCCAATCAAAGAACTAACCTTAATGTCTTGATTAATTTCTATAATGACCTTAATGATACAAGCAAAAATAAGAGGAATAACAAGCATTTTAATGAAGGCTACAAAAACAGAACTAAAAAAACCAAACCAATGTTTCGCCTCGCTAAACCAAATGATATTCTTAGCTTCATCACCGCTAGGATAAGCGGCTAAATGTTGCAAAATAAAGCCTAGTAAAATACCAATAAAAAGTGCGAAAAGCATTCTTAAAGAAAAATTAATTTTCTTATCACGCATCTTTTTAAGCGTAAAAAATGTAGCGAAAAGCACAGCAAAAATGACGAAAATTTGCCAACTTGAAAATCGTAAGAAGTGAGTAAAAAATTCCTGATTCATAAAAAGTCCTTTGAGAAACTATATTTTGAAAGGTATATTTTCATATTTATATACCTTGAAAGTGATTATGACAGCTTTTTGATTAAAATAGGATAAAAAAACTACGATTTATAAAATTTTAATCTTGCATACAGTGTTCAAAAATAAAGCGATGCTCATCAGGCAGTGCTTCAAACATAGTCCTCGCTAAAGCCCTTATCTCCCATAAAGCCGACTTTGAACTTCGCAAAGATAAGAAATTTTGCAAACTTCTAGCATTAATGCTAAAGGTAAGTTCTGTTTTATAGCTTTCAGGGAGGCAGTATTTAGCCAAATCTAAACTAATGCTTGTTTGTAAAATCTCTCTTAAATTTTCAAGTGCCTTAATGCTAGCATTATCCACAGCCTCATTACCACAAAAAACCAAATAACGCCCCGCATTTTCAAAATCATTTTCCTTAAATTCACTTTCATTTCTAAGCTCTTTTAAGGTATAACGCGTGCTTTTGACACTAAAACTCGCATGCCTATGACGGGCTAATTCTTGCAAACAAGCCCTTGAAATTTCTTGGATATAAAAATTATAATTTAAATGCTCCAAAGTCGAAGCGTGTTTAAATTTATTTCCCACTCTGTCGATTAATTCTTTATCCTTTTCTCCACCACAATCGCCCTTTTCAAAACTCTGCCAACAAGTGCGTGTAGCGTGAGAACAAACGCTAAGAGGGGTATGAAAAAGTAAAGTAACTCGCATAATTTTCCTTAAATTTTTTCAAATTTTAGCCGCTTTTTCTTGCCATTTTGTAATTTTTTCTAAAAAATTTCTCTTTTTTAATTCAAGCTCTAAGGGCTTGATATGATTTTGTAAAGTCATTTTTTCTTTCTTAATCGAACCTAAAGAGATACCAAGCCACCATAAATAAAGCCTTACGAGTGATAAAATTTTCTCTCTTTTTTGCTCTTCATTTTGAGGCTGCAACACAAAAATTTGCATAAATTTAAGCTCAAAACTATGCAAACTAGGACGCAAAACTTCAAGTAAAGGTCTAGAATTTAGCAATTTCTCTTTCAAATCATCAAGCTTAAAACTTAAATTACGCAAAGCTTCATTATCTAAATTTTCATAATTTAAATTCGCAAAAAGCATTTCTAGCTCCCCTTCGACTTTCTCGCATTTTTTAATTGCTAGAAAGATCTTAGCAAAAGCCTTTAAAAGCCACTCATTTTGCTTATTTTGATTTGGCTTTTTTAAAGGCGGTAAGGGTTTTAAAGGCTTATTTAAAAATTCTTCACAGCACTCACTAAAGGGCTTTTCAAAAGCTCCTTTTATCCTCACTCCTCCCTCAGTGGCATTATAAATTTTTATCCCATTTTGTGAAGCTTTGGCAATTAAAAGCTCTAAAACTTGCTTAAATAAAAGCCAAATTCCGTGCGTTTTAACCAACCCATCGCCTCCATAAGCTAAAGTTTGAATAGCCTTAGTTCCGCTTTCATAATCTGCCTTATGAAGATAATCTTTAGGATGCGAATTTCCATTTTCATCAAAGGCTAAATCCTGCCCTATGAAGATGATATTTTCAAATTTCAAACAAAGAGCGATTTCTAAAGCCATATGTGCCACACTAACACAATCATTAACAAAATCAAATTCCTTAAAATCACAATAATAAGCAAAGTCATAATAACGCGGCACAATGATATAGGGGCGGTGATTTTTTTCTAAAAGCTCCAAAGCTCTAGGATGCACCACAGCTGCTAAAATGAAAAGCACCCCTGCGTCAAATTCTTTAAAATCATTATTAAAAAATTCCGCCGTAAAATCTGTGCGCTCAACCATAAAGACAAAATCAGGCTTAATGCCGTATTTAGCCAAGATAGGATAAGCACTATCGGCTGCGAAAATCACAGCCTTAGAAGCGTATTGTTTTAAAAGGGGAAGTTGTTTTGAAAGGCTTGGTCCCGTGCTAACTATAATAGCGGTTTGATGGCATTTTTCATAAGCTTTTTTGAGTGTTTTAAGGCTAGGATTTGTCAGCATTTTAGGAAGATTATGGACAAAATTGCTAAGTCCCATTAAGCAATCTTCAATATCATTTCCATAACGCAAAGTGCTTTTGTCAAAAAATTCACGCATAGCTCCATTAATTCTTGCAAAATCTTCCCTAAAATTTTCATAAAAAGCACACATTAATTCTAAATGATAAATTCTTGCAAAGATATTTAAACCCTCGCAAAGGGCGTTAAATTTGTCATCATCAAGCCTTTTAGTGTCGAAAAAACAAAGCTTTTTTAAGGCTAATTCCTTAGAAAAATCTAAAAAATGTAAGATGTGCCATAAAATTTCAAGCTCCTTTTCAAAGACAATAATAAGTTTATGCGTAGGATTTTGAAAAAGAATTTTGAGTAAAACTCCATTACCTACGCCGTAAAAAAATAACACAGGATAAAGGGCGAATTTTTGCTGGTAAAAAGTAGCTTTACTTTGAACTTCGCTTAAAGGATTTTGATAAAGCTTACCCCCCCCCCCCCCGTTTGCATTAATATCTAAAGGATCATCTCCTTGTGAAAATTGATAATCCTTAGCCACAATTTCACTCAATTCTTTTTTCAAATTTTCATCTTCAATGGCATTTAAATTTGCTTCGAAAATCATCATCTGCCTAGCATTAAAATCCATAATTTTCCTTATTAAATAGGCTTATTTGACTTGAAATTCTACTTTAAATAATAAAACAAAAAGTTTTTTCTCGTTATAATTACACTAAAAATAAGGCAAATCAATGAAACAAACTAAATATATTTTCGTAACGGGTGGGGTTTTAAGCTCTCTTGGTAAGGGCATAGCAGCAGCCTCTATTGCTACGCTTTTGAAAAATTCCAAGCTTAAGGTAAGCATTTTAAAAGCAGACCCTTATATCAATGTCGATCCCGGCACAATGAGTCCTTTTGAACACGGAGAAGTTTTTGTAACAGAAGATGGAGCAGAGACGGATTTGGACTTGGGGCATTATGAAAGATTTTTGGATGAAAATTTAAATCAAAATAATAATTTCACCACAGGTAAGGTTTATCAAAGCGTTATAGAAAAAGAAAGGCGTGGCGAGTATCTTGGTAAAACTATACAAGTCATTCCTCACATCGTAGGCGAGATAAAAGAGAGGATTATTAAAGCTGGAGAGGGCAAAGATGTTTTAATTGTAGAAATCGGCGGCACCGTAGGCGACATCGAGGGTTTGCCCTTTTTAGAAGCTATACGCGCCCTAAAGCTTGAAGTAGGTAAAAATAATGCGATGAATATCCACCTAACCCTAGTGCCTTTCATCAAAGCCGCAGGAGAGCTTAAAACTAAGCCCACGCAACACAGCGTAGGAGAGCTAAGACGCATAGGAATAAGTCCTGATATGATAATTTGTAGGAGTGAAAAGTCGCTAGGTAAGGATTTAAAGGATAAAATCGCCATTTCTTGCGGCGTGGATAAAAACTGCGTGATAGAAAGCGTGGATGCGGCTAGCATTTATCAAATTCCGCTTAATTTCTTAAAGCAAGACATCTTAACACCCATTTGTCAAATTTTAAACCTCAAAGCCCTAAAGCCTGATATGCAAAACTGGGATAGCTTAGTCAAAAGAGTCATCGCACCTAGCAATGAAGTGAAAATCGCCTTCGTAGGCAAATATGTCGATTTAAAAGAAAGCTATAAAAGCCTTACTGAAGCACTAATCCACGCAGGAGCTGCTCTAGATACTAGGGTAGAAATTCGCTGGATTGATAGCGAAAAGCTTGAAAATTTAAATTTAGAAGAAAGCTTTAAGGAAGTGAGTGGAATTTTAGTCGCTGGGGGGTTTGGATTTAGAGGCGTGGAGGGGAAAATTAAAGCCATCACCTACGCAAGAGAACACAAAATCCCATTTTTAGGCATTTGTTTAGGTATGCAACTTGTTTTGGTGGAATTTGCTAGAAATGTTTTAAAACTTGAAGATGTCAATTCGAGCGAATTTGAGCCAAATTGCAAAAATGCTGTCGTTTATCTCATTGACGAATTTATAGATAATAATGGCAAAAAGCAAATTCGCACCGCTAAAACCCCACTTGGAGGCACGATGAGATTAGGTGCTTATCTTTGCCAAATCAAAGAAAACACTCTTTTAAGTAAAATTTACAATGCAAAAAGCATTAAAGAACGCCACAGACATCGTTATGAAGCAAACCCAAAATTCCGTAAAGATTACGAAAATAAGGGCTTAGTGGTAAGTGGAGAAAGCGATGGCTTAATCGAAGCGGTGGAGCTTAAAACTCACGATTTTTTCCTAGCCGTGCAGTTTCACCCTGAATTTACTTCAAGGCTTGAAAGGGTTAATCCTGTCATTTTAGGTTTCATCAAGGCAGCAAATGCATACCATAACTAAAAAAGAATTGAGGCAAATTTTAGCTTCACGCTTTGAAAATGACCTACATAAAAAGCTTTGTGAATTGCCATTACCTAGCTGCTTAAAAGATATTTATAAGGCGGCAAATCGCATTAAAGAAGCCATTGAGAAAAATGAAAAAGTCGCCATTGTGGGCGATTATGATGTCGATGGAATCATTTCTTGCGTGATAATGAGCGAATTTTTTGATGATATAGGTTTTGATTATAGTGTGAAAATTCCTAATCGCTTTAAAGACGGCTACGGCTTAAATGAAGAGATTATTAACGAGCTTGAAGACATTAAGGTTATCATCACGGTGGATAATGGCATAGCCGCACTTGGGGCGGCGAAGCTTTGCAAAAAAAGAGGGATTGATCTCATCATCACAGATCATCATACGCCCCTACAAACCCTGCCCGAAGCTTATGCTATCATTAATCCCAAACAAAAAGAGTGTAATTTCCCAAACATTGAAATTTGTGGAGCGCAAGTAGCTTGGTACTTAATCGCAGCCTTAAAAGAAGTATGTAAATTAAAATATGATATGTGTAAATTTTTAGAGCTTTTAGCCATAGCTATCATCGCCGATATGATGGAGCTTAGGGACTTAAATAGGGCTTGTGTAAGAAGAGGAATAGAGTGTATTAATAAATCCAAAAGAGCGGCTTTTAGAGCGATGAAGCAATATTATCAAAAAGATAAATTTGCCATTGATAACATAGGCTTTTTAATCGCTCCTTTGATTAATAGTGCGGGGAGAATGGACGATGCTAGCGTTTCTTATAAATTTTTACACACTAAAGATTTAAATAAAGCAATGCATTATTTAGAGCAAATCATTAGCTTTAATGAAAGCCGTAAAGATGAAGAAAAACAGCTTTTTGAAGAGAGCTTAAGGCAAATTGATGAAAAGCAATCTTGCGTCATTGTGGGTGGAGTAGAGTGGCACGAAGGTGTGCTTGGCATAGTGGCAAGTCGCTTGGCAAAGCATTTTAAAAAGCCCTCTTTTGTCTTTTCTATCAATGAGGATAAGTTAAAAGGTAGTGCTAGAAGTGTCGGCAAGATAGATATTTTAAATTTAATTTCTAAAGCAAATCCCTATCTTAAAAACTATGGTGGTCATAAAGGGGCGGCGGGACTTAGCTTAGAGCTTAAGGACTATGAGAATTTTAAAAATTTGATTCAAAAAGAAAGTGCTTTAATTGATAAGGAAGAATTTTTAGATACAGAAGAAGTTTTAGGGGTGCTAGAGCCTAATGAGATTGATTTTGAAATGCTTGAAATTTTAGAAAGTTTTGAGCCTTTTGGGTATAAAAATCCTCGTCCTTATTTCGTGCTAGAAAATTTAAAGGTCAAAAATAAAAAATTACTCGGCAAAGAAAAAAAGCATTTAAAGCTTATCTTAGTCAAAGATAATAAAACCATAGAGGCACTTTTTTTCAATTTCGACAAAGAGCCAAATTTAGAAGAGAGTATCAATCTTGTAGGTAGCATTTCTAAAAATGAATTTAGAGGACTTGTAACGCCTCAATTTATCATACAAGAGCTTTATTCACTCTCTTCTTAAATCAAAGGTAAAAAATTTACTTTTAAAATCATTTGGTAAGCTTTTATACTGCAAAAGAGCGGGCTCATAATTTTGCACTTCGTGGTATAAAAAGCCTAAAGCAGCCTTGCTTTCTTTATTGCCATTATCATTTAATTTAGCAAGTTGCAAAAGGGCTATGGCGGAATTTGGATTATTCGCCCCTGTGGCAGCAACAGCGGCTAAAAAAAGCGTATGAGAATCCCTTACCCCATAAGTGTCGATAAGCTCATTATAAAGTGCGTAAGCCTCCTCAAATTGCCCCGCAAAAATATCCAAATAAGCCAAAGTTTGAATCGCTCCTTCATTTTGCCCTGCATTTGTATTAAGATATTCCTTAAATTTTTGTCTTTCTAAATTCAAAAGCCCTGCAATGTGCATTAAAGAGACATAATATTCCCTAGCGATGTCCGCACCGCCAAACACCGCTCTATAATCAAAACCCAAATTTTTAAAATGAATTTGTGCATTTTGTGCGTATTCTTTAATGCTAGCATTTTTATTAAGAGAATTAAAATACAAAATATTACTCACAATATCATTTGGCAAAAGGGCTTTTAGCTTGGCGATTTTAACGCCTACTTGCTGATTTAAGCCGTTATTTTTAGCAATAATAGCTTCAAAAATGAGACTAAGGGGCGTTTCTTGCTTGATTTCATCTAAAAAAGGTAGCATAGAAATAAAATCCGCATTTGCTAAAAAAAGCATACTTTTTGCCATAGTAGCTTTAAATTCGGTATCTACACTTATATTTTCTAAAATTTCATTATAAAATTTATGCGTATCCGCCCCACTTAGTTTAGCACTTAGCATAGCAAAAGCACCTGCTTGATAATTTTTAGGATTAAGATGATAAGAACTTGCAAAATGCTTGTAGGCTAGGTCGTAATTTTGCAGTTGAGCGTAGGTAAGTGCTAAATTATAATGCAAAATGCTATGCTCAGGATAAATATCAAGCAAAGCTTTAAATTCGGCATTTGCTTGCCTTAAGCGTTGATTTAAAGCGTGGTTGATAATGCTAGCAATTTTAACATTTGTCGAAGAAAGCGCCCGACTGGCAGCCAAATAATTCCCCGTATTAAAATTATCATCAACAAAGCCTGTAATATTTGCTTTTTTAATATAAAAAGCCGCTTGTTTGCTGTCAAAGACCTGATATGGCGCAAAATAAAAAAGTAAATCAAACTGATCTTTAGAATTTTTAAGTAAATCTTTTGAAAAATTTTCCTGTGCTAAATTAATATCAAAAAGCTCTTTTGAAAGTATAGTTTTGATCTTATAACGCCCTAAAATTTGATATTTTGCTGCTTCATCTTTATAGGCATTATCAAGGCGTATCAACATATCTTGAAATTTGCCCGTTTTTAAATCCACAAGCGTAAGAGTCGCTAGGCTGGCATTAAAATCTCTTTCTATCTTCATCGCTGTTTCCAAAGCTCTTCTAGCCTTATCATACTCGCCCACTCTTGCATATAATAGCCCCAAAGAAAGGCTAGACTCAAAACTTCCCTGCGTTGTAAGCTCATTAATCGCCTTTTTATCAAGGTCCATTTTGGCATAAATTTTAGCCGAAAGATACTTTGCTGTGTCAGCGTATGGTTCTATTTTTGTTTTTTGAAGCATTTGTAAGGCTTCTGGATAATAGCCCTTATAATAATTAATCAAACTAAGATAATATTCATAAAGCTTAGATTTACCCTCCTTTGGCAAATAAACTTCAGCCAAGCTGATATAGTAGCGAAATTTCTCCTCATCATTAAGCTTTAATGCACAAACAGCAGCATTAATAGCCGAAACGCTTTGATTTTCTCCATTAGAAATGGCTCTCTTAAAGCTTTCAAGTGCGGTTTTAAAATCGCCCTCGTTCATCTGTAAAACACCTAAATTATAATTAGAAAGTGCTTCATTATATACAGCAACTTGCGCGTAAATATCCAAAGCCTGCTCGACCTCACCTCTAAGATAAAGTGCATTTGCTTTTTGTATCATCCCATCGATCTTAGCCATATCGCTATAATCATAAGATTCATCAAGTGGTGTTATAGGGTGCGGCTCTTCTTTATCGGCGAAAAAATCTGGTTTAATATTACCTTCGCTAAAAGTGAGATAAAAAAGCGTGAAAATAAGAACGGATATAATAGCCAAAGAAAGTCCCACAAGAGACATAAATTTCTTATCTTTATACCACTCTTGCGTTTTTTGCTCATCGACCTCCTCGAAAAAAGTGCTTTCCTCCTCCTTAGCCCCCTCTCTCGTAAAGCTAAAACCCGTGCTACTTTCACTAGGAAGCTCTTCTGGTAAAGCGGCTAATTCTTCTCCCTCAGGTGCTGCCCCCTCCTCACCTCTAAAGCCATCTAAGCTTTCATCAAGCCTTTTTTCTTCGGGTTTTTCAAGGATTACTTCTTCAGCCATTTAACTTCTCAAAAATACTTTCTTAACACATCTGGTATGGCTATTTTGCCATTTTTATCTTGATAATTTTCCATAATCGCCACTAAAGTTCTTCCCACAGCCAAAGAAGAGCCGTTAAGCGTATGGACAAGCTCATTTTTACCCTGCTCGTTTTTATAGCGAATTTTTGCCCTTCTTGCTTGAAAATCACGGCAATTTGACACAGATGAAATTTCTCTAAATTGATTTTGCCCAGGTAGCCACACTTCTAAATCAATAGTTTTAGCCGCACTAAAACCCAAATCCCCCGTGCAAAGCATCATCCACCTATGTGCTAAGCCAAGTGAGCTAAGTAAATCACTAGCGCATTCACACATTTCATTAAACACACTCTCACTTTGCTTAGGGCTTGTAATGCTGACAAGCTCGACTTTTTCAAATTGGTGCTGCCTTATAATGCCTCTTGTATCACGCCCCGCACTGCCTGCTTCTTTTCTAAAGCAAGCACTATAAGCCGTCATTTTAAGTGGCAAATTTTCCGCATTTAAAATTTCATCGTTAAAAAGATTAGTCAAGGCTATTTCGGAAGTTGAGATGAGATATAAATCCTCCTCCTCGACCTTATACATATCGTCCTTGAATTTCGGTAGTTGCCCCGTGCCAAACATCGCATTTTGATTTACTAAAAAAGGCACATTGACAAGCTTAAAACCTCGTGAGCGGTTGAAATCTATCATATAATTTATCAAAGCACGATTTAGTAACGCCCCTTCCTCTTTAAGCACACAAAAACGACTTTGTGCGATTTTAACCCCTCGCACAAAATCAAGCCACTCAAGCCTCTCACCAAGCTCAAAATGCTCCCTTGGCTCAAAATCAAATGAAGGCGGAGTTAGCACTCTTTTAAGTTCCAAATTTCCGTCCTCATCGTCTCCTACAATCACATCATCATCTGGGATATTTGGGATCTTAAAGGCTAGATTTTCAAGTCTTTCTTCAAGCTCTTTGACCTTTTGATTTTGTGTAGCGATTTTTGTTTTATTTTCGCTTAATTGTTGCTTTAATTCTTCCTTATTTTCAGCTTTTGCTAATTCTTTGCTAAATTTATTTTGAAAGGCTTGAAGCTCCTCTAAAAGCATTTTTTCTTTTTTCAAAAGTGTAAAAATTTCGCTCAAATCCTTAAGCAAAAGCTCATCAACTTTTTTATTTTTAAGCTTTGTTGCTACGCTATCAAAGTCATTTTGTAATTTTTTTAAATCTAGCATTAACCCTCTCTTATAAAAATTTCTTAATCATAGCTTAGTTAAGTTAATTATAAGCCTATTTTATCATAAATTTTTTGCATTTTATTTTGTGCGATTTTTCTTGCTTTACTTGCTCCAAATTCTAAAATTTCTTCAAGCTTTTTAGGCTCTTTTAAATAATTTTCATAATTTTCCTGTGCTTCTTTAAAATATGTCTCTACAAGTTCATTTAAATACGCTTTAAAATGCCCATAACCCTCGCCACCTCTTTCATATCGTCTTTTTAACTCCTCTTGTTTTGTTTCGTCTAAAAAAAGTTTTGCGATTTTAAAAATATTACAATCTTGCCAATTTTTAGGCTCCTCTAAAGGTGTGCTATCCGTTACAATGGAAGAAATTTGCTTTTTTCTTAGCTTTTCGCCTGCAAAAATATCGATAGTATTTTGATAAGATTTACTCATCTTAGCTCCGTCAGTACCGGGCACCACGGCGACATTTTCACTCACCCTAGCTTCAGGCAGGGTAAAAATTTCTCCCCACTCATTATTAACCTTTAGAGCAATGTCTCTTGCAATTTCAACATGTTGAATTTGATCCTTTCCCACAGGCACGATTTGCGTATCAAAAAGCAAAATATCCGCCGCCATCAAAACAGGGTAAGAAAACAGCCCGTGCGAAGAAGGCAGTCCCTTAGCGACCTTATCTTTATAGCTATGCGCTCTTTCAAGCAAACCCATAGGGCTAAATTGTGATAAAATCCAATAAAGCTCAAGCACCTCTTTCACATCACTTTGTAGCCAAAAAACACTTTTTTGAGGATCAACGCCAAGACTTAAAAAAGCCGCTGCCGCCTTAAGGGCATTTTGCTTTAAAATTTCGCCCTTTTGACTTGAAGTCATCGCGTGATAATTTGCGATGAAAATAAACATCTCACTTGTTTCTTGTGCTTCTATCATAGGCTTAATCGCACCAAAAAAATTCCCTATATGTAAATCTCCACTCGGCTGAAGTCCTGTTAAAACTCTCATTTTATCCTCTTTTTTAATTCTTTTATCAAGCTTTCTAAGCTTTGATTTTCAATATCTAAAATTAAATTTGCCTTTTCTTCATACAAAGCAAGTCTTGCCTCATATAAGCTCCTTGCTCTTTTTTCATCTAAAAAAAGCGGTCTTTTAGCTCTTTCTTCCTCGCTTAAACGCTCTTTTAAAAATTTAAAACTAGCTCTTAAATACACGCAAAAGCCTATTTTATCTAAATTTCTCACACCCACAAAGCCCCCACCTGTGGCTAGAGAAATGCCTCTTGTATAAGTGAGAAAATTCGCCATTTTTTGCTCCTCTTTACGAAAAAACTCCTCGCCAAATTTGGCAAAAATTTCATTTACGCTTAAATCAAATTGCATTTCAATCAAGGCATCACTATCGATAAACACACGCCCACTTTCCCTCGCAAAAGCCCTCGCTAAAGTGCTTTTCCCACAGCCCATAAAACCGATGAAAAGGACATTTTCACTCATTTTCCTTTTCTCCTTTTTTACGCGAAGCAAGGATTAGCGGCACTCCTTCGAAGTTAAATTCCTTTCTAATTTGATTTTGTAAATAGCGTTTATAGCTAAAATGCAAAACCTTAGGACGGTTCATAATTAAAGCGATTTTAGGCGGTGCTAAGTCATACTGCACAGCATAATAAATTTTAACTAACTTTCCATAATCGTGTGGCAGAGGATGAGCTTTAGTGGCTTTATTAACCAAATCATTAAGCTTTGCGGTAGGGATTTTTTGTGTAAAATTAGCAAAAACCTCTAAAATTTTATCCATTACAACATGCACTCTTTTTCCACTTAAAGCCGACACGCTAATAATAGGCGCGTGAGAAAGAAATTTAAAGCGGTCAAGCCTTAATTCTTTTACTACTTTATCAAATTCATAACGCGTTTTATCCCACTTATTTAGCACGATAATCACGCCTAAATAATGCTTACTAATAAGCCCTGCAATACGCTCATCAAGCTCATTAAAGCCCTCATTTGCATCCAAAACTAAAAGAGCAATTTGTGAATTTTCTAACATCTTTTCCGTGCGGTTAAGCGCAAAGCGTTCTAATCCTTGAATTTTCCCTCTTTTTCTAATGCCTGCCGTATCGATGAATTCTAGCACTTTATCCTTATACATCACGCTTTCATTTACAGGGTCTATGGTCGTGCCAGCTATGCTACTTACGACACTTCTTTGCTCTTTCACAAGGGCGTTTAAAAGGCTTGACTTGCCGACATTTACCCGCCCCACTATGCCGATTTTAATGTGATTTTCATCAATTTCTTTAAAATTAATCTCCTTCTCTTCGTCGTAATTTTCTAAAAATTCCTCTAAGCTTTGCTCTTCTTCATCATTTTTTAAAACGCTCGTGTGCAAAAAATTCTCAAGCCAAACATAAAGCTCGTCAAGCCCTATATTATGCGTTACAGAAAGGTTAAAAAGCTCTTTAACCCCAAAATTTGCAAACTCATACGCCCTCTCTTCATCTTTTTTGTTATCGACCTTATTGATGATGAGTGCCATAGGCTTTTGAAGCTTTTTTAATGCGTAAAAAAACTTCCTATCCTCTTCATCGGGCAGATTTTTCCCATCGACTAGATAAAGGATAATGTCGGCGTTTTTAGCAGCATTGAGAGAATTTTGCTTGACATTTTTAAACAGCTCATTGCTTTCATCAAGTCCGCCACTATCGATGAGCAAAGCTTCTTTACCATTGATATTAACTTTTATTTTATTTGTATCTCTAGTCGTGCCTGAAATTTCACTTGTGATGGCGATTCTTTGCCTTGCTATGCGATTAAAAAGACTTGATTTACCAACATTTGGCTTACCTATAAGTATGATACTTTGCATTTTTCCAACTTTTTTAAAAAGGATTATATAAAATTTGCCTTAAAATTAAGCAAAAAAGACTAAAATAGCAAGGATTTTACTAAAGGAAAGTTATGCTAAGGGTGATTAAGCGTAATTTAGGCGTTTATTTTATGATTTTAGCTTGTTTGGATTTTGCTTTGATGAGTGCTTGCGCGAAAATTTTAAGCGAAGAATTAAGCTCCATAGAAATTATGTTTTTCCGTAATGTTATCGGCGTTGTTTTTATGCTTTATATGTTAAGAAAACTTAGGACACATAAAGAGGGGGGCAAACTTTGGCTTTTGATTTTTAGGGGGGTTGTTGGCACACTTTCTTTATATCTTTTTTTCTACAATGTCTCAAATATCACGCTTGGAGGGGCTTTTGCTTTTCAAAAAACCTCTCCCATTTTCATCACTTTAATCGCCTTTGTCATTTTCAAAGAAAATATAGGACTTAAGGGGTGGTTTGGAATTTTCATCGCCTTTATCGGTGTGCTTTTTATCGCTCAACCTTTCACGCACGAGGATTTACACTCTGGCTTTGACTTAAAAAATTCCTTACTAGGCGTTTTAAGTGGCTTTTTAGCAGCCTTAGCGCTTACAAGCGTAAGAGAATTGAGAAGCTACTACGCAACAGAGCAAATCGCTTTTTCTTTCATCTTTGTAGGCACATTAATGCCCTTAATCTCTATGCTTGTGGGCGAATTTTATGTCAATGAAAAGCTGGATTTTATTATCGCTCCTTTTGTAATGCCCTCTTTTAAGGCTTGGATTTTTATTTTAGCTATGGGAATTTTAGGCACAATTTATCAAATACACATTACAAAAAGTTACGGCATAGCAAAGCAAGCGGGAATCGTAGCTGGAGTGAGTTATTTAGATGTCGTTTTTTCTATTATTGTCGGTGTAATTTTAGGAGATGCGTTGCCTAGCGCTATGGTATTTTTGGGGATTGTTGGTATTGTTGTTGGTGGGCTTATCTTAATGAAAAAGAAATAATAAATTAAGCATTTACTTTATAAATTTTTTCTCTTTTTACTTGGAATAAATACTACACTACAAAAATTACTAAAATAGCAAGGGATAATGGTGGGAAGCACAACAAATTTATTTAACTAAGCCCTACAAAGCATAGGACTTAAAAATAATGAGATTTAAACTCATACCTAGTTTTCACTAGGTATAAATTAAAGCTTCTAAAACTTCTTCTTCTTCACATCTTCAAGGATATTATTTGCTATATCACTAACATTATTAGAGATGATAGCACTTTCATTAGCTATTTCTACATTATCCTTAGTGGTTTGGTCGATTTGAGCTACACTTTCATTGATTTGAGTGATACCTGCAGTTTGCTCTTTAATGCTTTCTGCCATATCATTGATAGATTGAACGAGAAGGTTAGTATTTGCTTCTATCTCACTTAAAGACTTTTGGGTTCTTTCAGCTAGTTTTCTAACTTCATCAGCCACGACGGCAAAGCCTCTTCCGTGTTCTCCTGCTCTTGCAGCTTCTATGGCAGCATTAAGGGCTAGAAGATTGATTTGGTCAGCTATATCACCTATAATGCTTGTTACATTTTTAATCTCCTCACTTTGAGTGATAACATCACTTGTTTTTTGAGAGACATTTTGCATAGAGGAAGTAATCTCTTCTA